>CAJOOX010000189.1 GCA_905236195.1 uncultured Bacteroidales bacterium | reverse complement strand
TTTCGCAGCGCCTGTTATAGATATCCATCGCTTTCTCATAGAGCGCCTGAATCATGTCGTCCTGTCGCATCCGCTTGTAATCCTCCACACCGAATTCAGGTTCGAAGCCGAAGGTCTGGAGCACATGCAGTTTGAAGATTTCATAGTCGTTGGAAGACAACAGTTCATGCACCAGAGCCGTAGCCGTGTCGAACATCGTATTCATGAAATCCACACCGATTCGTTCTCCCATCACGGCATGACGGCGACGGGTATATACAACTTTGCGCTGAGCATTCATAACGTCATCATAGTCGAGCAGACGCTTACGGATGCCGAAGTTGTTCTCTTCGACCTTCTTCTGTGCGTTTTCAATGCTCTTGGACAGCCAAGGGTGAACCAGTACGTCATCTTCACTCATGGCGAAGAGTTTGCTGTCCATCAACTTGGCAATTCTGTCGGAACCGAAGACGCGCATCAACGGGTCTTCGAGCGAAACGAAGAATACCGAACTGCCCGGGTCTCCCTGACGTCCCGCACGGCCTCGCAACTGACGGTCCACACGACGGGATTCGTGACGTTCCGTACCGATGATGGCCAGACCGCCGGCGGCTTTGACTTCGGGCGACAGTTTGATGTCGGTACCACGTCCGGCCATGTTGGTTGCAATGGTCACAACGGCGCTCTGTCCGGCCTGGGCCACAACTTCTGCTTCGCGGGCATGCAGTTTGGCATTCAGCACGTTGTGTTTGATGCCTCTGAGCTGCAAGGCTCTGGCAAGGCGCTCGGATTTCTCGACTGAGGTAGTACCCACAAGCACGGGACGGCCTTCCTTGGTCAGTTTTTCGATTTCCTCCACGACGGCTTTCAGTTTGGCGCGGTCGGTCTTGTAGATGCGGTCATCTTCATCCTTTCGGGCGACAGGACGGTTGGTGGGAATGGTAACGACATCCAGTTTATAGATGTCCCAGAATTCTCCGGCCTCGGTTTCAGCCGTACCTGTCATGCCTGAAAGTTTGTGGTACATTCTGAAATAGTTCTGCAGCGTGATCGTGGCCTGCGTCTGCGTAGCGGCTTCGATTTTGACGTGTTCCTTAGCTTCCACAGCCTGATGCAGGCCGTCGCTCCAACGGCGGCCTTCCATAATACGGCCGGTCTGTTCATCGACAATCTTGACTTCGCCTTCTGGCGTAACAATGTAGTCGGTGTCCTTTTCGAACATCGTGTAGGCTTTCAGCAGTTGATTGACCGCATGGAGACGTTCTGCCTTGAGGGCATATTCGTGCTCAAGAGTTTCTTTCTTTTCGGCTTTTTCATCGGCCGTAAGGTTACTGTGCTCAATCTCTGCAATTTCGCTACCGAGGTCGGGGAGGACGAAGAAATTCTTGTCGTCCATTTTGCCGGTGAGTACGTCGATACCTTTATCGGTGATATCGACACTCCTCTGTTTCTCGTCAATTACAAAGAACAGGGGATCGGTGGCAACATGCATCTCTTTCTGATTGTCTTGGAGATAGTAAGCCTCGGCTCTCAGCAATTCCTGTTTTACACCGGGCTGGGAGAGGAATTTTACGAGGGCGTTGTTCTTCGGCCAAGCCTTATAGGCACGGAACAACTGAGTGGCGCCTTCGTCTTTGGTTTCTTTGTTGTCTGCCAGCACTTTCTCCTTGGCTTCGGTCAGCAGCTGGGTGAGCAAAGCTTTCTGCGCTTTGACCAGGTTCTCCACGCGTTCGCGATATTCATTATAAAGATCTTCTTCGCTTGCATATTCGCTTTCTCGGCGAATCGCACCGGAGATAATCAACGGGGTACGTGCGTCGTCAATGAGGATGGAGTCCACCTCATCGACAATCGCAAAATTGTGCTCGCGCTGCACCAGGTCCTCGGGGGAGAAGGCCATGTTGTCTCTCAGGTAGTCGAAGCCGAATTCATTATTCGTTCCGAAAGTGATGTCACAGCGATAGGCTTTGCGACGTTTGTCCTTCTCGTAGTTGGGGTCATACTTGTCGATACAATCCACCGTCAGGCCGTGGAACTCATAGAGCGGGCCCATCCAGTCGCAGTCTCGTTTGGCAAGATAATCGTTGACGGTGACTACATGAACGCCGTTGTGGGTCAAAGCATTGAGGAAGACCGGGAGGGTTGCAACCAAAGTTTTGCCTTCACCGGTAGCCATTTCTGCGATTTTACCCTGGTGCAGAACCACACCACCGAACAGCTGAACATCGTAGTGGACCATGTCCCAGCGAACAGGATTGCCGCCGGCCATCCACGTAGTCTTATAGATGGCCTTGTCTCCCTCGATGGAGACAAAGTCCTTGTTTGCTGCCAGATCGCGATCCATGTCGGTGGCAGTGACCTCCAGTGTTTCATTGTTGGCAAAGCGGTAGGCTGTATTCTTTACGATGGAGAAAACTTCGGGCAGATACTCTTCGAGTTTTTTCTCGAGGGTGTCAAGGATGTCTTTCTCGGTTTTGTCAACCTCATCCCATACTTTCTCGCGTTTCTCGACAGGAAGCGTTTCGATGCTGGCTTTGAGTTCAGCAATGTGCTTGCGTTTGTCAGCCACGCAGTTCTGCAGATCCTGCATGATTTCGCCCGTTCTGGCACGCAGTTCATCGTTGGAAAGTTTCTCTATTGCCGGATAGACGGCTTTTATCTTTTCGACCCAGGGCTGTATGATTTTCATATCGCGCTGGGACTTGTTGCCGAATATTTTAGTCAGAAAATTCGTTAAATTCATATATGTTTTGTTTGTTTTTAATCTTTGTAATCTGTTTGTTGCTTTTGAAATGATTCTTCCCAGTCTGGTGGGATTATTGTGCCAATGCTGCCGCACGGCATGCACTGGGAGCTCTGATGCGGATTTGTCCGGCAATGGTGGGCGCGATTTGCGTCGCATCCACCGGAACAGTGATTGTGGTTGCCTCGACACCGGGGGCAAAAAGGATGGCTATGCCCGGTGCGATATCATGCCGGATTTGGGACTGAGCGCGGGATCCGTTATCCGTGTCAAGCACCCAGCCGGGCTGCAGGGAGAATATCAAGTTGCCTCCTGTTGCTTTGTGATAACCGTTTCGGATGCGTGCCACCCGGGCAGAATAATCCTCATTGAGAATCTGACAGGATGTAACCACATCGTCTACACCGTCCATCAGAACGAGGAATTCTGCTGCATCCTTTTCAATCTCACGTTGTGCGATGCGGTGAGAGCGTATGGCATCGCGGTTCAGATAAATCTGATTGTTATCAATGCCTTTGACCCATTGCTCCTGTCCGTAACGTGCTACGAGATGGGAATTCAGCAAGGCCTGACAGCGCTTACTTTCGAACAGGCCTCTTTGTGTCCCTTCTATATCTGTTGTTCTGGACAGCGTCTGTCCGTTCGATACAATATATATATAGGTATTATCCAGTCCGACTTCTTTGTCGATTAGGTTGAGCAGTCCGGCAATGGTCTTGTCGAGTCTGAGATAGGTGTCCTGCAGTTCTTCAGCATACAATTCCGGACGTTCTTTGAGATAGGTGCCAGCGTAGAAGGTGAGTTGCAGCATGTCTGTATAACTGTCGTTCTTGCCCAGATAGCCGTCTCTGAAGAACCGTCGCGTAAGCCCGAGAATGGCATCGTTTACCATCGGCGAAGTCTTGAATGCCGTATAGGATATCCGTTCGCCTTCATAAAACCTGTGTGAGAACCCGTCGGTTTTGTAATGGTAGGGCATGATAACGCTCCTGCCACGGCTCTCTTCGACAGGAGACCACGTGGTCAGAGTTAAATCTGAATACAATGCCTGAGAATAGACATTCTGTTCGGCAACAAACCCCGGGAACTCTTTGTAATAATTAGAGGACGCCCATTTGCCGTTACGGTCGTCAATCCAAATGGCGCAGTTGGAGGTGTATCCGCCATTGATGATGGCGGCTTCAGCATCGACAGCGATGCTGAAAACACGCGACGCTCCTGCCGAGGCGACCTTGAGTTCGTCGGCAAGCACGGTGCTGCTCAGGGCCTTGGGAGACAGGGATTCTGCGGAGTATAATCCGTTGTAGTTGCGGTCATGGAAAACCGACTGCCGTCTTTCCAGATGACTGTCCCATATCTGCTGGGAGGGAACTCCGTTGTAGAAAGGATTCGCACCGGTAGCCAATACTGCAATCGTCGCAATGGCATCCGGATTGTCTAGCGAGAATGTTACTTGTGAATAGACGCGGCCTTCGTTGAGCAGTTTCTTCAAGCCGTCTTCGCCAAACCGGTCTTTGAGCGCCGTCAGATAATCAGAACGCAACTGGTCAATCGTAATACCCACAATCAGTTTTGGTACGGCATTAGCGTCTCCCGCTTTTACAGGGGAGATTGCTTTTAAGGTTGCCGGAATGCTCGTCAACAGAACGAGCATCGTTACCAATGAGCAGATATTTGTATTGTTCTGATTCTTCATCTGAATTGTATCTCTTTTGCCCGGTACCAATACCTGACAGCCATCGCCCATACCAAAGGTATGAATGCAGGGTGAGGTTTCTGGTCAGACATTATGCTGGCCAAAAGGTACACAATAAGCGCCGCAAAGATAATGAAAAAATAGTATTTACAGATCTTTTGAGGAAATTTTAACCAAATAAATAGCGCAAAAATCAGATTTGTGGGCAATAACCACCAGCAATTCCAGTTTTCTGATACCGCCGGATGCTCGGAAAAGAAATTCAGGAACCACACAATGATGCCACCCAGTCCGGACACCAGCAGAAGCAGCGTGTCGAAAATCTGTCCGGCCCAATCCCACGCATTGCGATGGAGTACGCTACGTGCCGGATGGGTCTGCACCTGTTCATATTCGGCATAAGTCATGGCCTCGTTCTCCTGTTCGCGGGTTCGGCTGCGACTTTGTCCCCAGGTGAGGAGAATGGCACACAGCAAGACAAACAGGCTGACGGCAAGGGGGGAGAGCAGGACGTTGTGATTGTGAATCTCCTCATACACCTCGGGTTTCATTTCCAGCAAGGTTCGTTTTTCCTTGACCAGAGGTCGCGTCAGCACGATATTGGCTTCTCCCAGACTGTCCTGCATCTTTCCGGCAGGAAGGTCAATCATCGCATTTTCGTAGCACCTTTCCAACATCTCGGGCAGGAATATCTGTTCGCGCATCGAGGTGGGACGGTCGGCGCGGCCGGCCACAGTGAGCGAGATGCCGAAGTCGAGCCATGTGTTTTCGCCTGTTTTTTCTTTCAGCAGCATGCGGTGGGTCACAGGCTTCACCCAGGTGCTGTCATAGCGTATCAGTCCGCCAGAGGCTTCTTCAATCTTGTAAAACGGACGTGTGGCACAGTTGTCGAAGAAGTAATTGTAACGATAGGTGCGGTTTTCGGGACGGTAGTTTTCGACGAGCAATTCAACCAATTGTTGCTTTTGCTGCTTTGAAAGCCATAAAACGCGCTCTGTCATCCCTAGTCCGCGTGCATCGTATTCATACAGAAATGCAGACATCGGGACAAGACCGAGTTTATAGTCGGTTTCGCCTTTCACAAAACGGTAGATGAAGTTGGGAGTGTTGAACGAGAACACACCGTAGTGGAACACCAAGTCCTGCCCGGTTTTGTAGTCCAGAACCCTGATGCCGGAATGTCCGAATCTTTCATATGCATCAGGACCCTGACTGCATGTCAGCAGGGAGATATCAAGTGAATCAGAAATAGTGTTTTGCGCCCGGGCATTGACAAAGCCTGGCTTTAAAACAGAGAGTATTCCAATTAATAATATATATATGTATCGGTTCATTTTCATTAAAAAAGAAGCACCCGTGTGTTCTCCATGGATGCTTCTTTGTGTAAAAGGTCAGCGTTGGATTTATGCCTTAGCTGCTTCGTTGGAAACCTTGCGGAACTCCTTCATCAGAGCGCCAATCTCAAGAGCTGCCTTGCGTGCACGGAGACCTGCAGCCTTGTTGCCTTTTGCTACCTGCTGAGTTGCGTCAGCTTTGAACTGAGCATAGAGCTCGTCAATTTTCTTAACTAATTCTTCCATAGATTTAGTTTTGTGTTGTTAATAATTGGGTTATGAATGTTTTACATTCTGTGTGCAAATTTACGAATTATTTTTAAAAATACACCGACTTTTTTCAAAAAAAGAGATTTCTACCTGTCAAAATTAACATTTTTGTCGTAATTTGACGTTTTTATGGGCTAGAAATGGCAATTTTTATAAAGTTTTCGCTATCTTTGTACCGTCTTTCAAACTAAATGCGAAAGACAAAAATCAGACTAAAGATATCTACTTCTCAAATTCAGACAAAGATATGAATTATGCTATCATAGCGGCAGGAGACGGGACTCGGTTTCAAGCCGAGGGTGCAGATTTGCCCAAACAGATGATGCCCGTTGACGGACATCCCATGTTGGGAAGAATACTCTATCAGCTCACCCGTCACAATGCGCGATCCATATCGGTAATTATCAACGACCGTCAGCCCGAGACCCTTCGGTATCTCCAAAACTGGAGTTCTGAAGAACATCTCTATCAGTTGGGGTTGCCGGAGAGTTTCAGATTACGGTTCGTTGTCAAATCGACATCGTCCTCCATGCACAGTCTGGATGCATTGCGCGAGATATTGCCTCCCGGTAAATTCTGCCTGACAACGGTCGATACAGTTTTTGACGATGAATCCTTCTCACGCCTGATTTCCACGTGGCAGAATATGGACCCGCGTGATGCTGACGGCCTTTTTGCTGTGACTCCTTTTGTAGATGACGAAAAACCGCTCTATGTCGATGTCATCAACGAGGTCTCCGGCTTTGGCGATATTGCGAACTTCTATGATATCCCGCTTCCCGGTAAAACCCTTCCTGTTTCGGGTGGCATATATTGTCTGGACACAGCCTCGGCCTATCCTGTGTTGGAGCGCTGTCTTTCGGAAGGCCAGTCGAAGATACGAAACTTTCAAAGAGCATTGATCCAGTCGGGCCGTCGCATACGTTCTTTCCGGTTCCCGAAGATACTTGACATCGATCATATCTCCGATGTTCCCAAAGCAGAGGATTTCCTGCGTGGTTTCTGAGATATGGTGCTTTTTATTTCAAGGACACCGGCTTTTTCTCCCAACAATGTGGAAAAAGATGCCCGTATACTGGCGTTGACGGCCCGTTGTTGCGAAGAGTCAGGTCATGAGGTCTCCATTGTTGATGAAGATACCTTCGCTGCCCGCCAATGGAATGGGCCGGCTCCTGAATATGTTTTCTCAATGGGTCGCAAACTTCCGACATTGATTCGTTTGGAGCAAATGGGGGCGCCCTGTGTCAATGAAACCCGCGCTGTTCGTAATACGGCTCTCAGTCGCGAGCTGACCCTGATGCTTTTGGAGTCTAATGGGATTCCCGTGCCGGAATGGTGGGCTTATGAACCCTCCGAGGACGAAATGTTCCAGTGTGATTCCAAACTCAGAAAACTTCTCCCCGGATGGATCAAGGTGATGCGTCCCGATGGAGTGAAAGCATGCGATGTGGAGTATGTTGAAACACCGCTTGAAGCCGATACCGCAGTAATAAAGCGTGTCGCCGAAGGTGTGACAGATTTGGTTTGTACACGTCACATGGATGGCGATTTGCTGAAAGTGTATGCCGTCACAGACAGTGATGTACTGACGTTCTTTCAATACTTTTCACCCCAAAAGGAGCATTACACAAAGTTCGGAAACGAACGTTGTAATTCGCCTTATATGGGATATAAGCCCGACGTGGAGGCGTTGCGTACATTGGCGCTGTCGGTTTCTCGTGCACTGGCACTGCGGGTTTTCGGATTCGATGTCATCCTCGGTGCCGACGGCGTTATGTGTGTGATTGATGTCAACGACTGGCCGTCGTTCTCCCGTTTTCAGGAGGAGGCTGCCCGGGCTATTGCCGCATTGTTATAACGGAAGCCAGTCTTCCTTTAAATTGTATCAGCAGAATGTCTGAATATTCCTCAACGCTCAAACATCCCGATGTCGAAGAGCATATAGATCTTTTTTTCTATCGTCCGTTGGGTTATTGCCTCGCCTGTCTGGGCCGCAAACTGGGTTGGACGCCGAATGCGATTACCATAGCTTCTATTTTCCTGGGTATCGGCTGCGGGCTTCTGCTCTATCCTGTTGACTGGCGTTACAATCTCGTCGGTATGCTCCTTTTGGTATTGGCTGATATTTGTGATTCTGCGGATGGACAGTTGGCAAGGCTCACTCACCGGTATTCCCGTCTGGGACGTATTCTTGACGGAGCCTCGGGTGACATTTGGTTTATCACAATCTACATTTGCCTGGTCCTCCGTATGTGGCCGGAATGGGGGTGGAGCGGTTTCCTGTTGGCTTTGTGTGCAGGTATCTGTCATGCCTTACAGGCCTGTATTGCCGATCGCTGCAGAAATTTCCATCTGCGGGTGGTCAACGGTTCCAAAATGTCCGAATATGAGACAGCCGCGCAGGTCGAAGCCGAGTATCATCGGGTGTCTTTTAGGGATGAGCCCCTCTATAAAGTGTTTCTTTATTTTTATAAAGGATATACACGTACGCAAGAGCGTTTCTGTGGACAGCAACTCCGGCTTTCGCATGTAATGGACGGACAGTGGTCGGATGAAAACGGTTTGGGTGAAGCTTTCCGTCAGGATTCCCTCCCCTGGATGAAATGGTGCAATGTGCTCACATTCAACTGGCGGGCTATAATACTTTTTGTATCTGTCGTTCTGTTGGCTGCTCCGGAATATTATTTCATTGCGGAACTGACCCTTGGAAACCTCATCTTTCTGATGCTTGTCATCAGCTACGGACAGTTGTGCCAGTTCTATGCGAATCTGGACTTCGAATCGGAGGAAGAGTCGGCATGATGAAAAAAACAAACCGGCGGAAAATTCTCTTTTTCGCACTCGGGTTCGCCATCCTGGGATGGATGGTTATAGAGTCTGACCCTTACGCTCTTTGGCAAAATATCAGCGCGATGCGGTGCTGGATATTGAGCCTTGTCGCCATTTGGGGCTTGGGATATATTCTCAATGCGGCGTCCTGGTCTGTAATCATTCAGACGATTACATCCCCCGGATGGCGGTCAGGAAATACATCCTATCCTCTTTCGTTCGGACGGATTTTGCAGTTCACGGTGTCGGGATTTGCCATCAACTACATCACACCCTTTGGACTGTTGGGCGGTGAACCGTATCGTGTTTGGGCGCTGCGCCCGTATATCGGATTGGAACGTGCTACAAGTTCTGTGCTTCTGTATTTGATGATGCATGTCTGTTCGCATTTCTTCTTCTGGATCGCGGTCTGTCTGGCATCGCTGTTGTGCTGGAATTTTGAAACAGGGTTTCTGCTCATTCTCTGTGCGATAGCGGTGATTATGCTGATGTTGATTCTGCTTTTTTTCAGGGGCTATCGTAACGGCATGGTATGTTCGTTCTTCACCGCTGTCAGCCGATGGCCGCTCATCGGTAAAAGAGCGGAGCTGTGGAAGGAAAAGAATCAGGCGAGCCTCTCTCGCATTGACGAGGGGATAGCGACACTCCTTCAGGATCATCCCAAAGCATTTTGGAAATCCATGGTTCTGGAGATTGTGTCGAGGTTGGTCAACTGTCTGGAAATCGCAGTCATTCTCCAACTGCTGGCACCTGACCTTTGCTCAATGTCCGACAACGTTCACAGGCTGCTGTTTGCAAGTCTCTTTATTGTAGCATTCAGTTCACTCTTTGCCAACATCCTATTTTTCTCGCCGCTCCAAATGGGAACGCGGGAAGGCGGTATATTTCTGGCTATGCGTGCGCTCTGGCCCGCTTCGGCAGTCGCATCGCTGATGCCTCTGGCAGTGAGTGTCTCGATGCTGACTCGCATCCGTGAGTTCTTCTGGATTACGGCAGGCCTGCTGTTGGCGTTCTTCGCCCATTTTAAATATAAAAAACAATAAAATTTTCTATGGATAAATTAACGAACATCAAAGGCATCATTATTGATTATGGTGCGACCATCGACAGCAATGGAAAACATTGGTCGGAAGTCATCTGGGAAGGTTATTGCCAGATGTCGCTTCCTGTCACTAAGGAACAGTTCCGTGAGGCTTATATTTTTGCCGAACGTTATATACAGATTACCCCCACATGTGTTGATACGGATGATAATTTCTATCAGTTGATGCAGACTCGCATCGGTATTCAGCTGGACCTGATGATTTCTCAGGGATGGCTCAGCGAGGAGAACTTCCGTACCGCACTTCGTATGGCATCGGAAGGCGAGGTGCCTATTCTGGACAATATCTCCGAACTTTCCGAACACTTCTCCAATGTCATTGCCGGCTATTGCTATGATTTTGCAAGACGCTGTACGCTCGATGCCATTCCCATTATAGAACATCTGGCAGAAACTTATCCGCTCGCTCTGGTCAGCAATTTTTACGGCAACCTGCGCTCTGTGCTTCAGGACTTTGGACTGCTGCGCTGTTTCGAAGTCGTGGTGGATTCAGCAGAAGCGGGTGTCCGCAAACCGTCCACTTCCATCTACCAGTTGGCCATTCGGCAACTCGGTTGTCAGGCCGAGGATGTGCTGGTCATCGGAGACTCTTACAAAAAGGACATCGCTCCGGCTTTGCAGCTCGGATGCCATGCAATCCAGGTGAAAGGGCAGGGATGGGAAACTGACGATGTTCAGTTCGAACCCTCCATCTCTTCGCTGATTCAACTCTACGATATCCTCTAAGATTACTGTCTTAGATTTTTTTAACGTTCCTGTCGGACGTTTTTTCAAATAATTGCTTTACATTTGCGCCGTTTATTTTAAATAAGGTGTAGAAATCAGATGATCAGAACGGAATATTACGAAGTGGCCGGACACCGGATTTCCGTCACGGGTGAAGAAAGTTTTTTCACCCTGATGACAAACTATGAACCCTTCGCTGTAAATGAAGACGGGCAGGAGCCGCTTATCCGGCTCTCCATCGGCAGCCGCATCCGGACTGGAAGCCCTGAGGAACTCGCGACTCTGTTACCGGCGGGCTTCTCGGAGGAACTGCACCAGAACGATGACGGTACGGAAGTGATTTGCGGACGTGCCGACGGACAACTTGTGTTTGTGTTCCGATGGTTCGGCGTGACCGGAGGTTGGGTGGTGTGCTCCGATGATTTGTGCCGAGGTGTGCTTCACATGACCGGGCGGATGCGTAAGGCCGCTGTCGACAATGCCCTGATGATTCTTTATGCGTTGGCCACAGCCGACAAAGGAACGGCTCTCTTCCACTCCGCAGTGGTGAGCCACAAGGGTCGGGCTTTCATGTTCCTCGGAAAGAGTGGAACGGGCAAGAGTACCCATGCGCGTCTTTGGCTAAAATATATTCCGGACACGGAACTGGTCAACGACGATAACCCGGTCGTGCGTGACGGTGTGGTCTACGGTTCGCCGTGGAGCGGCAAGACTCCTTGCTACCGCAATGTGAAATATCCCATAGGCGGCATCGTGATGCTGAGTCAGGCGCCATATAATAAAATCCTCCCGCTTCGTGGTATCTCAGCCTACGCTGCCTTGGTGCCCAGCATCAGCGGAATGCGGTGGAACCGGCACATCGCCGACGGACTCCATGCCACAGAGAATTCAATAGCTTCCACCATCCCCATGTGGCATCTGGAATGCCTGCCCGACGAGGAGGCGGCAAGGGTGTGCCGGGGGGCGGTTGAGAGT
>CAJOOX010000188.1 GCA_905236195.1 uncultured Bacteroidales bacterium | reverse complement strand
TAATAGGGGCAATTATAAGAGGATAAAATTTTCAACTGCAGCACTGCAGCACTGCAGCAAATGCGGCACATTTACAAGACACAGGGGCTATGCCGCCAGTGTGTCATCATATTTAGTGAACCCTATGTAGTCATGCGGGTCTGTGGAGGTCAGCCACGGAAAAATCCGGGTGCGCCGTTTTGGCATTCAATGATATTGCTGCAGCCATGTTACGACAAAGGAGGACGAGATTATTGGATTCAATGGCTATGCCGATGATGTTTCCCGCTATTGACGAGCCGTTGCCGACGCGCAGCCCGATACAATGGAATCCGGCACCGGCCGGGTTATAGGATGCGGGTTCCATAGATGAGCCCGTATTTGTTTTTCAGGCGTTCCAGGCTATCGAGGCGGATTTCGAGGGTGAGGCGGCAGGTGTCCTGACAGAAGTCTTGGGCGACGATTTCAGCACCTTCGTCCTTGGCAACTCTCATGGCATCGCCCATCAGGTCGTAGGGGAACTCCACCGAGAACCGGCCGGTCACAATCTTCTCGGTAATTTCGGCGGCATTCAGGGCTTCGGCTGCTGCAGCCCTGTAGGCCACAATTAGTCCGGAAGTGCCCAGTTTGATGCCTCCGAAGTAGCGGACCACACAAACGACCACATTGGTGAGGTCGGCCGAGGTGATTTGTCCCAGAATCGGTTTGCCGGCCGTTCCGGAGGGTTCGCCGTCGTCGTTAGAACGGAAGGCGGCCTTGTCGGGTCCGATAACATATGCCCAGCAGCAATGCCGGGCATCATAGTATTCCTTTTTGTATTTGGTCACCACCGCCATCGCTTCGTCCACTGTCTGCACAGGATGGGCAAAGGAGAGGAATTTGGACATCTTCTCCTTGTACAATCCCTCGCCGGGCTTCGCGATGGTGCGGTAGGTGTCGGCCATTAATCTATGTCTTCTTCTTTGTCTTTGGCTTCGGCTGCGCCGGGTTCAATCCACTGTCCCTGGATTTCGCCCACACGCCGGAGCTGGATGGTGCAGATGAGCGGACGGTGGTCCGGGTCGGTCGATACCCATATCTGAACGGGTGTCTGGTCGGAGTCCTTGCTCTTGAAGGTGAGGTCGAGGGCATAGGCGGGATAGGTCTTGCCGTTGCGGAGTTTGCAAGTGGTCTCGCCCTTGAACTCCACCGACATATAGTCCGCCTTGTGGAGACCGGAGAATACGGGGAGTTTCACTTCCTGTCCCTTTCGCATCTTGGAAAAGTCGAGACTGCGGATTTTGTAGAATACGGAAAGCATGTCGTAGCCTACATCATCGACCGAATGGCTGACTTCGTCGTAGGTGGTGTCTTTGCCTTTCTTGGAACGCCATCGGGTCACAAACACCTGGGTGGAGTCCACGTTGCCGGCCGTGTGGGGTTTGCCGGCCTGATAGAATGTCGTGTAGCGGTTCTCCTCCTCGGCGGTGTATTTGCCCTCATGGGTACCCTTGCGGTACTGGATAGGCACGACGTCGGGCTTATACCAGCATTCCAGAGTGTCTCTGACCCTCATGATGAATTCGATGATGGAGAGCGACTTGCCGGCCAGTTTGCCGTGATAGCGTGTCTCGCCGTTGTTGAGGGTCTGTTCTTCGAGCGAGAAGATGCCGTAGCCGGCTTTCTTCCACAGAATGCCCCAATGGTAGTAAACGTTATATTCCAACGCTTCTATCTGTTTGTTTGTTTTCTCCTTTTCGAGGGCTATGGCCGGCACAGCGGCCAGAACCAGCAGGAGGGAGAGAATGAGTTTCTTCATTGATGCTATTTTTTTTGTTATTCCAATATTTCCGATATTTCGATATTGCGATGTTCCGATCAGTTGCCCACACTGTGCAGCGATGAATTGGCGCCCGATGTGGTTGTGCCGCTGTTGGTCTGCGGGGGAGTTATGCCCATCTTGGCATAATATTCCGCATTCTTTGACTTCTTTTCCTGTTTTTCTTTGGGCTTGTTCTGGGTCACCTTGAGCGGTTTCTGCTTGTAGACGGGCAGTTCGTCCACATCCCAGTTCTGGCTGATGCTCCAATTGGCGCGCAGGCTGAGTTCTCCGTTGAAATAATAGACGGGTTCGGGCTGCCGACGCGGAGTCAGCGTACCGTGGTCCCACTCGCCGTTGCCGTTGAGGTCTTCCACCATGCGTGCATAGTAGGTTCCGGGCAAAACGTTCACAAACTTGGCCTGATTGCCTTTTACATCGGCCCGCTGAACCTCCTTGTCCTTGTCGTTGAGCAGGCACACGAAGGCCTTGCCGGAAATGCCTTTGACCTGGAAGAGAAGGTGGGCATATTCCTCGGGTTTGTGTTCGGAGAAACTCAGTTCCGTGCGGTTGACGGGGTTGCCGTAGATGTCGTACATGCAGGCGGAATCCACCACCAGTTTGTATTTCTCGCCGGGCGAGAAGTAGGGAACGGCAAAGAGCTGATAGGAGCGCAGTTTGACGGAGTCTTTCTCCCAGCGGAACTTCATGTCTGTCCACGTCGAGTCGTTGACCTGTCGTTTCAGGTGGAGGCCGCCGACGTCGATACTTGCGAGCGGGGCGGAGACTTCAAATTTCGGTTTCTGTCCTATATTTAAAGTGGAGGCACCGAGCTGCTTCACCGACATGTAGACTATGGCCGGCAGTGAGTCCGTTGGCGCTTCCTGTCCGGGCTTTCTGTCGTGCTTGTCTTTCATGTCTTTGTCCTTCTTGTCGTTCTTGCCTCCGAACAGTCCCCAACCTTTCTTTTTCTCCTTGTCGCCGCTCTTGGCGTTGTCCGGGCCGGTTTTTCTGGCCGGACGCACGAATTGGATGGTGTCGGTCCTGGGCACATCCACACCTGCGGTATCTGTCATCATGTAGGTCATTCCCAACGTCAGGGTGTCGCGATTGATCCATGCGGTGTCGGTAATCCAGTAGGACAGCGTGTCCAGGGTGGGATTGGGTTCCGCCAGAAGCAGAGCGCCGGCATCGACTGTGCTGTCGGCCGGATAACTCCAGACGGGCAGTGATTCCATCGGCGCGGCAAAACGCACGCGCAGAAGACAGGAATCCGGCCTGCCGGTGTCCTCCAGATAGCGGTTGTATTTGCCCTCGCTGAAGAGCAGCATCGTCACGTTCTCAGGAGCATAGGAGATCCTGTTCCTCGTCAGGACTGTGTCGATTCGGGTCGAATCGCGGTCGGCCCAGATGGTGTCGTATTCAACCGTTCCGCTCATCGAGGGAGAGATGAGCGAGTCGCAGAAGGCGATATTCTCCGTGCGGAGGTCATAGCGGTAGTTGGTGTTGCCGTCCACAATGGCATAGAGCCGGTAGCTTCCCCGGGCAATGCCTTCGATGGAATAACGTCCGTAGGCATCGGTTTTTCCGGCACGCTGCATAGATTCCAGCATAAAAATGCTGTCGGCGACGGCTGTGTCGGGATAAATGCCCACGTAAGCTCCCGTGACAGGTTCGAGATCCTCGGCGTTGAGCAGGTAGCCCGAGATGCGCAGCGAATCGATGTGGTCACCCGTCGAGAAGGTGAACGATGTATGCTCCAGCACATTGCCCTCGTTGTTGTCCTGGACGGCATCGCCCAGCGAAACGGAGTAGGTGGTGTTGGGGCGCAGCGAATCCTGCAGTTCGATGGTCACAGTCTTGGCGTTGGACAGAATGGTGGGCGACTTCTGCTGGGGCGGAGAGATCGTCATCTTGTCGAGCGCGTTGTCCAATTTGATATTCTCGTTGAATTTCAGCGTGAATTTCTTCTTCGTGACGTTCGTCTCGCCGTCGGCGGGGTCGGAAGACACAAACACCGGAGGCGTCTCGTCGTAAAGTCCGCCGCCGGGTGTGCCGATACTGGCACAACCCGCAAGAAGACCCGTCAACAAAACGGCCGAACCAACTCCCGAAATGGAGCTTTTTTGTGTCATTATTTGTCGAAACATGGTGCGAAGATAAACAAAAAGTGCCAAAAACAGCAAAAAATGACCCTAAAAAAATAAAAATGTGAGAAAAATGCCGTAGTTTCGGAAATTTTTGCTATCTTTGCGACGCGATTTTGTGGACTTTGGGTTCTTTTGAGTCCAAAAGTCGGGAATAAAAAGCGAAACAAATAAAATAAATAATAAAAAAGTTTTTTACAAACAACAATGCAAAACAAAGGATTTGTAACGGTGTTCGCCGTCCTCCTCGCTTTGGTCTGCGCTTTCTACATCTCATTCACCTTCAAGGTGCGCGATGTTGAGAATGATGCAGCCCAGTATGAGGCGCTGACGGGTTCACCCGCTAAGTACTACCTTGACAGCATGTCCACCGAGAAGGTATGGTTCGGCTACACCTTCAAGGAGGCACAGGAAATGCAGATTGGCCTCGGCCTTGACCTGAAGGGTGGTATGAACGTTATTCTCGAGATTTCAGTAGCCGATGTGTTGAAGAGCCTCGCAGCAGAGAATGCTCAGAACCCCACTTTTGTGGCCGCACTTGAGCAGACCCAGAACAGCGGTACTGTAGTGAGCGGTAGCGACTTCATGGATGCTTTTGCCGAGAACTATCGCAAAACAGACCCCACAGCCAAGCTTGCCGATGTCTTCAGCACCTATCAGCTCAAGGACAAGATCAAGAAGGATATGAACGACAGCGAGGTGCTTGCCATCATCAAGAAAGAGATGGACGACGCGCTCTCCAACTCGTTCAACGTTCTCCGCAACCGTATTGACCGTTTCGGTGTCGTTGCTCCCAATATCCAGCGTCTCCAGCAGGCCGGCCGTATTCTGGTCGAGC
The DNA here is from genome assembly GCA_905236195.1 of uncultured Bacteroidales bacterium. GTDB lineage: Bacteria > Bacteroidota > Bacteroidia > Bacteroidales > UBA3663 > Liminaster. Next base: position 4,273 of record CAJOOX010000188.1, on the reverse strand, counting down.
TTCCCGGTGTGAAGGAACCTGAGCGTGTGAAGAAACTCCTGCAGGGTTCTGCCAACCTTGAGTTCTGGGAGACCTATGACGTGAGCGAGATTATGTCGCCCCTCCAGCAGGCCAACAGTGTGATCGCTGCCCAGCAGAACAAGACCGCCGAGGATGCTCCCGCAGAGGAAGCTGCTGAGGAGTCCGCTCCTGCAGAGGCTGCTCCCGCAGAGTCTTCTGCCGATGCTACCGCCGATGCCATTCTGGCCAATGCCGACAAGCAGGATTCCACCGCCCTCGAGGCACAGCAACAGGCAGAGCTCGAGAAGCAGTATCCCCTCTTTGCCAAACTCCAGGTCTACGGCCAGGGCTCCGGTCCTGTAGTAGGCGTGGCACAGGCCAACGATACCGCAGCCATCAACGAGATGCTGTCGCGCAAGCAGGTGAAAGATCTCTTCCCCCGCAAACTGAAGTTCGCCTGGGGTGTGAAGTCTGTTGACGAACGCGGTCTCTTCTATCAGCTCTATGCCCTCAAGGCACATGACAACTCCGGCCATCCCTCTCTTCCCGATGCAGCCAAGGGCGGCGACATCGTGATGGATGCCAAGGCTGACTTCCAGCAGATCACCAACGAGTTTGAGGTTTCGATGACGATGACCCCCGAGGCAGGCAAGACTTGGTCGAAGCTCACCGGTGACAATATCGGCAAGTGTGTAGCCATCGTGCTCGACGACGCCGTCTATAGCGCACCCCGCGTCAACGGCCAGATCACCGGCGGCCGCTCGTCCATTACCGGCGATTTCGATGCCGATGAGGCAAACGACCTGGCCAACGTGCTCAAGAGCGGTAAGATGGCCGCCAAGGTCAATATCGTCTCTGAGGATGTGATTGGTCCTTCGCTCGGTCAGGAAGCTATCGAGGCTTCAGTTGTCTCGTTTATCATCGCTATCATTCTCCTCTTCCTTTACATGATGGCCTTCTACGGCTGGAAGGAAGGTCTGGTGGCCGACTGCTGCCTCCTGATTAATACGTTCTTCACTCTCGGTATTCTGTCGTCGTTCCACGTCGTGCTGACCCTCTCCGGTATTGCAGGTCTCGTCCTCTCGCTGGGTATTGCGGTCGATGCCAACGTGCTTATCTACGAACGTGCCAAGGAAGAACTCAAGGCCGGCAAGGCACTCCGTACTTCCGTTGCTGCAGCCTACGACAATGCATTCTCGGCTATCTTCGATGCCAACTTGACATCATTGCTTACGGGTATCGTGCTCTATATCTTCGGTACCGGTCCTATCCAGGGCTTCGCCTTCACCTTCATGGTAGGTTTGATTACATCGTTCATCTCGGCCGTCTTCCTGAGCCGTATCTTCCTTGAGACCGCTCTTGAGAAGGGCTGGGTCAAGAACCTCACCTTCCAAGGCGTTGCATCCGGCCTGATTCGCAAGACCAATATCGACTGGGTTGCCAAGGGTAAGACAGGCCGCTTCGTCTATGCCGTAGCAGGTGTTGTCGCTATCATCCTTCTCATCTATCCCGGTATGCGTCAGGGTATCGACTTCACCGGTGGCCGCAACTATGTTGTTTCGTTCAACGACGTGGCTTCGGTTGATATCCAGAAACTCGACGCACAGCTCGAGCAGAAGTTCGAAGGCCAGGATGTGACCATCAACGTTATCCAGATAACCGATGCCAACCGCGTACGTATCTCTACCAACTATGCGCTCAACGCACAGGATGATGCCGAGGCCAACCTCGAATTCAAGAATGCCATTTACGAAGCCGGTAAGGAACTCGGTTATGTGAATGTCGCATTCGAGGACTTCAACAACGAGGATTACATTCCATCTACCCAGAAGGTAGGTCCTTCGGTGGCTGAGGATATCACGATCGGCGCTATCTGGGCCATTATCGTTTCGCTCATTGTTATCGCCCTCTACATCCTCCTGCGCTTCCGTGCCTGGGCCTACTCGGCCGGTGCCATCGTAGGTCTGACGGCCAACGTGCTTGTGATTCTTGGTCTCTATGCCGTCCTCTGGGTGGTAATGCCCTTCTCGATGGAAATAGACCAGGCCTTCATTGCCGCTATTCTGACGGTGATCGGTTATTCAATCAACGACATTGTGGTTGTCTTCGACCGTATTCGTGAGGTTCGCGGTCTCTATCCCGACAAGAAGCTCTACGATGTGGTTAACGACGCCCTCAATGCAACCTTCATCCGTACGTTGAATACATCAATCACGACCCTGCTCGTGCTTCTGATTATCTTCTTCTTCGGCGGCGCAAGCATCCAGAGCTTCATCTTCGCTATGTTGCTCGGTATCGTGATCGATCCTATTACAACCCTCTTCCTTGCCGTGCCTGTAGCCTACAGCCTCATGACCAGCAAGGAGAAGAAAGCCCTCAAGGCTTAATACTCCATATTAATATATATAATCGTCTTTCCTTTTTCAATGCGGGAAAGACGATTATATAGTTGTTATGAATCCACTCAAATTTGTTCCCATATTAAAGTCAGTCCTTTGGGGCGGCACCAAAATCACCGCGCTCAAGGGAATGGACAACATGGATGCTCAGATAGGAGAGAGCTGGGAGATAAGCGATGTGTCGGGCTACGAAACGCTTGTGGCTGACGGTATCTATATGAACCAGACGCTTTCGCAGCTCCTGGCCGAACACGGTGCCCAGATTATGGGCGACGCTTGGGCCAAACGTATGGCCGACGTTCCGGCAGGAGATCCCAAACGCAGGTTCCCCTTGCTAATCAAGTTTATCGACGCGGCCCGCGATCTCTCCATTCAGGTTCATCCGGATGATAATCTCGCATGGCGGAGGCACCGCTCTCTCGGCAAGACCGAGATGTGGTATGCGATGCCTGATTGCGATCCCACGGCCCATCTCCGTATCGGATGGAAGTCGCTGGTTACCCCGGACGAGTACCGTAAACTGCTCGACGAACATACCATAGCCGATGCGCTCTGCGACATCAAATGCCGCCCCGGTGATGTGTTCTACCTGCCGGCAGGCCGAGTGCATGCCATCTGCAGCGGTACGATGGTTGCCGAGATTCAGGAGACGTCCGACATCACCTATCGTATCTATGACTACGACCGTCGGGATGCCAACGGACAGCTGCGCCCTCTACACACCGAGGAGAGCATTGACGCCATCAACTATGCCGATATCCAGCCTGACTATCATTCGTATTACGACAAGGAATTCAACCGGCGTAACGTCGCTGTCGAGAGTCCCTATTTCACGACTGCGGTGATTCAGCTCAATGCATCGGTCAACATTTCGTATGCCGATGTCAATTCGTTCGTTATCCTCATCTGCACCGAGGGACGTGTCAACCTCACAACCACCGATGCGGAAGACGGAGACGATATCAATACGCTGCGAGCCGGTGAAACCATACTCTTGCCCGCAACCATCCAGAATCTGAGGGTGCAGCCGATAGGCAACGCCACCCTGCTGGAGGTTCGAGGCTAAAAAAAACGAAAGTGAGGAATCACTTTCGTTTTTTGTCCTACCGTTGCCTAAAAACGGCGCCATCCGCTCCCCTTCAGGCGTATCCTGACGTTGTGAAGCCGGCTTTTGACGGTTCCTTCAGGCACATGCAGTTTCTCGGCAATCTCTTTCCCGCTGTATCCGTCCAGATACAGCAGAAAGGTCTGCTGCTGCTCCTCCGGCAGCGTGTGGATGGTGTTCAGCAGATCCTGCGACAGCAACTGGTTTTCGGGGTTGATGGGGTCCTCCGATTCGAAGTCGTCGGCCGTGTCGGTTGCTCCCAGCACATTGCGTCGCATTTCGTCGACAAAGATGTGGGACATCAGGGTGTAAACCCACCCTCTGAAGTTGTTCTCTTCTTTGTAGCTCTTGCGTTCTGTCAGAATCTGCAGCATGGTTTCCTGAGCCAGATCCTGGGCATTGTCGGGCGAAGCAGGATAGAACTTGCGGGCCATAGCCAATATCTCGCTCTGCATGTTCACCAGCCGTTTTTCGAAGCTGTCGATGAGTATTTTTTTTGACATATTCTATTCATTCGGGCGACAAATATAAGAAAACTTTTTGAAAATTACGCGGTCAAAAGATAAATTATTGCAATTTTTTGACATTTATGCGTTTTTTATACTCCTATCTCCAAAAAATAGCGTATCTTTGCGCGTAGAATTCACATAGATATCAATGAATAAGATTCAAGTTTTGAGTCCCGACGGTAAGTTGGGAGTTCTGGTAGTCGGACTAAGTGGAGCGGTCTCCACCACATTCATTATAGGTACGCTGGCCGCCCGGCGCG
>CAJOOX010000187.1 GCA_905236195.1 uncultured Bacteroidales bacterium | reverse complement strand
GTGGTGTACTTGATGCGGGCAAAGCCCTAAAGCGGCCTATCGGCCTAAATAATAAGTATAAAATAATAAATAAAAATAAATGAGTCCACTTGAAAAAGTCCAAACATGAGAAATTCGAGTAAAAATCAACGCGTAGCCACTCCCCTCCCCTGCATGGGAGGGGAGTGCCATGCGGCGTGATTTCGGCATCTTCGGACTTTTTCAAGTGGACTCATAAATAAAAATGAATAATAAGGAAAAATGACGATTATTGGAATAGCCGGCGGCACGGGTTCGGGCAAGACCACCGTCGTGAAGAAAATTGCCAGTGCACTGCCACCCCATTGCGCAGCCGTCATGCCACTGGACTCGTACTACAACGACACGACAGGTTTGACCGACGAGGAACGGCAGAACATAAACTTCGACCACCCTGATGCGTTCGACTGGAAACTGCTGACCGAACATATCAAGCGGCTGAAGGCGGGCGAGGCCATCGAGCAGCCTACCTACTCGTATGTGCTGTCGAACCGTCTGCCCGAAACGGTGCATGTGGAGCCGAAGCCTGTGATCATCCTGGAAGGCATCATGACGCTGCACTACAAGAAGCTGCGCGACATGATGGACCTGAAGATCTTCGTGGACACCGATGCCGACGTGCGACTGATACGTAACATCAGGCGCGACGTGGTGGAGCGCGGACGTACGGTAGAGATGGTGCTCGACCGCTACGAACGGGTGCTGAAGCCTATGCACGAGCAGTTCATAGAGCCTACGAAAAAGTTTGCCGACCTTATCATCCCCTCTGGAGGCGACAATAAGACCGGCATACATATCCTGAGGACCTATATAGAAGGTATCGTGACGGGCGTGTAGCCACAACGACTATACAAACGAGATGGTGTTGCGCCCTGCATCGCCAGCATCGCTGGCAGAAGACGTATCCGGCTCGAAGCTGATGGCTTCGGGCCGTTTTTCGTCCTGGGCGGGGGCATCGGCAGGTGCTTCCTCGGCGGCGGGTGTTTCCGCAGCAGGGGTTTCTTCCTGAGCGGGAGCATCAGCGGTGGCAGGAGCATCAGCGGGAGCGGCGGGCTGTTCGGGGGCAGGAGTATCGTCGGTAATCTCTTCGGCATCGGCAAGGATCTGCTCCTGCTCCTTCTCCCAACGACGCTTGCTGCGATAGAAGAGGAAGGAGTTGACGGCCTCGACCACGCCATAGAACAACGACAGCCATCCCAGCACATACATCGCGGTGCTGAGCGGTGCCATGGGCTTCAGCACGACATAGACGCCCACCAGCAGGATGAGGGTAGGACAGACCCAATAGCCAAAGGAGAGACGGGCGAAATGGCGCGCGGCAATGATGGCGAAGTACTGGTTGACAGCCCCGAGGATAAGGATGGCACCGATGACATACATGAGGGCCGAGATGAAGGTGGCAGGCATAGCGGCGAGGATGCCGCCAAGGATGATGCTGCCTATGCCCACGATAGGGAACATGGGGGTCTGTCCGGCAATCTGACGGCCCTGGGCATCGTAGATCCTATACTCGCTCGCCCTACGGCGGGCATACACGTAGCTGAGCACCGAGACCAGGCCGGACAGCAGGAAAAGGACGCCAATGGCAACGACAATGCCCACCACGGTGTTGTCGGGGTACATGATCAGCAGCACGCCTACGGCGATGGCCACAAGGGCGCGGAAAAAGGAACTCTGTAGAATTTTCATAGACTATTCCAGTTTTTTTTAATGGTGATGAGGGAGCGGGAGACTGATGAAAGGAGGGGAAAAGCCCTCCTCACAACGGCACCGAAGCGGGAGCGCAAGGCCGCGAGCGGGGCGAGCGGGATACTGATGAAAGGAGGGGAAAAGCCCTCCTCACAACGGCACCGAAGCGGGAGCGCAAGGCCGCGAGAGCGGAGCCGCACCGAAGCGAGAGCGCAAGGCCGCGAGAGCCGGGGGCGGGAGCGCAAGGCCGCGAGCGGGGCGAACGGGGCTACTGCTGGGCGAGCAGGAAGCGTTCGGCCTCGATGGCGGCCTGACAGCCCGTGCCGGCAGCCGAGATGGCCTGACGGTAGACGGGGTCGGCGCAGTCGCCAGCGACGAAGATGCCGGGGAGCTTGGTGCGGGGCGTGCCGTCGATCTTCTTCAGGTAGCCCACCTCGTCGACCTCGAGCCACTCCTTGAAGATGTCGGTGTTGGGCTTGTGGCCGATGGCGAGGAAGAATCCGTCGATCTGGATGTCGACCAGCGCCTCGTCGGGTTCACCCTTGCGACGGACGAGGTGTGCGCCTTCAACGGCATCCTGTCCGAAGAGTCCGAGGGTGTTGTGCTCGAAGAGTATCTCGATGTTTTCGCGCTCCATGACCCGCTGCTGCATGACCTTCGAAGCCCGCAGATAGGGTTTGCGCACGATGAGGTAGACCTTTTTGCAAAGCGAGCTGAGATAGAGTGCATCTTCGCAGGCCGTGTCGCCACCGCCCACGACAGCCACCGTCTTCTTACGGTAGAAGAAGCCGTCGCAGGTGGCGCAGGCCGATACGCCCATGCCGTTGTACTTGCGCTCGTCGTCGAGTCCAAGATACTTAGCCGAAGCCCCAGTGGCGATAATCACCGTGTCGCAGAGCAGCTCGCGGCCGCTATCGTCCCAGGCCTTATAGGGGCGTGAAGAGAAGTCGACACGTACGATCTCGCCATCGCGGATGTCGGTGCCGAAGCGTTCGGCCTGCTCGCGCAGGTCCATCATCATCTGGTTGCCGTCGACTCCCTGGGGATAGCCAGGGAAATTCTCTACCTCGGTGGTCTGCGTGAGCTGTCCACCGGGCTGCAGGCCGCAGTATTCCACTGGCTGCAGGTTGGCGCGGCTGGCATAGATGGCAGCGGTATAGCCCGCCGGGCCGCTGCCTATGATCAAACATTTCATAATTGACAATTGAAGATTATCAATTAGTTACAGTAGTTCCTTAATTTTTGCCTCGATATTCTCAATTTTCTCGGTAGGCTCGAAGCGGGCGACGACGAGACCATGCTTGTCGATGAGGAACTTGGTGAAATTCCATTTGATATCGTTCTTCGACTTATAGTCGGGATCCTCCTTCGAGAGCATGTCGTCGAGAATATGTGCAATGGGATGTTCCATGTCCCAACCGGCAAATCCCTTCTGCTCTTGCAGGTATTTGAAGAGCGGGTCGGCATCGGGTCCGTTGACCTTCACCTTCTTGAAACGGGGGAACTCGGTGCCGAAGTTCAGCTTGCAGAACTCATGGATGGACTCGTCGGTGCCGGGAGCCTGCTGTCCGAACTGGTTGCAAGGGAAGTCGAGGACGACGAAATGCTGCGAGTGGTACTTCTCGTAAAGCTTCTCCAACTCATCATACTGGGGGGTGAAGCCGCACTTCGTGGCTGAGTTGACGATGAGCAGCACCTCGTTGGCATACTCTTTCAGACTGACGTCCTTTCCTTTTCTGTCCTTGACAGTGAAATCATAAATTGTTCTCATTGTTTTAAGTTTTTATTGAATGATTGTTTTTTGGGGATTATTGCCATTGCGCCTTGATGATGTCGACGGAGAGCGTCTCTACGGTGTTCTCCACATCGCCGGGCAGGTTACAGAAGAAGTCGATGCCCGTGAGTTCCTCCAGCTGGCGTATGTTGCACATGTATTTTGACAGATTGTCGTCCTTCGATATGCTGCCGCTGTGCTCAATCCAGAAGCCCATGGCATGATAGCCCTCCTTGTCGAGGCCGAGCAGTGCCATATAGAAGTACTTAGGCACAGGAATCTTGTTCTGTCCGCTGCCCAGATACTTGATGATGTTCTCGCTCTTGTCGATAGTGCCGCCCTTGCATACGTAGAGCACATCGAACTTATTGGTCCAGCTATGCACCTTGAGCTCCATGCGCGCCCAGATGCCAGAGTTGAATGAGTTTACCTGCGGCATCATATTGGTCATGTAGAACGTCTGGTAGTTGGAGTCGTAGGAGGCCAGCCGGTCGTTGGACGGGCAGATATGGCCATGGTCGTAGCCGGAACCCTTGAAGGGATCGACGGTGAACCGGTATTGCGAGGGGAGGTCGGGGTCGTTGGGATAGAGCGCATCGGGAGTGAGGGCATAGCCGCCGTTGCCCTGATAGCGCGAGGTGTTGGCCTGAAGCAGACTGGCATACATCTGGTAGCAGCTCCATCGCTGGGCGTGGATGTCGGTGTCCCATTCCACACAGTAGTTCACCCCGGTTTCTCCGGTCTTGTCGTTGAGTTTGCAATTGTGAACAACGACGATGCTATTGCCGCCCTTCACATGCGGAAACTCCAAGCGGGCCAGGGCAGCGTTCTGCGAGGCGTCGTTCTGGTTGTTGAAAGCATCGTAGGTGGAAGGTGTAGGAGGGTTAGTTGGCGTGCCGGGCGAGGTGGTACGGTCGATGTAGTAGTCGTTCTCGTCTTCGCCACAAGCTGCGAAGACCAGCGCCGAGAGGATTAACAAGGCCAGGACTTTTAGCGGTTTCATCGTGTCTGTTGGTAGTCTAAGGTTGGACAAAAGGTGCGACCAAGGCATATGCAACTACCCTGAACGCACCTTTTACAAAAAATACATGTGATATGTGTGTATCGTCTCTTACTTCTTCGAAGCCTTACCGTAGCGGCTCATGAACTTGTCGACGCGACCGGCGGTGTCGACGAGCTTGCTCTTGCCCGTATAGAAGGGGTGCGAGCTGCTGGAGATTTCTACTTTTACCACAGGGTAAGTTTCGCCTTCGAATTCCACAGTGTCGTTGGTCTTAGCCGTGGACTTCGTAAGGAACATATCGCCGTTGGACATGTCCTTGAACACGACGGGGCGATAGTTTTCGGGATGAATACCTTTTTTCATT
>CAJOOX010000186.1 GCA_905236195.1 uncultured Bacteroidales bacterium | reverse complement strand
CTCCGGGAAGCGGGCTCGCAGCGTGTCAACGAACTCCCGGCTCCGGGCCGTGGTGGGCCGACGGCCGTCCTCGTCCTGCAGGTGGATTTCGAGGTCGGCCTCATCGGTCGCGAAGATAAGGTTGTAGAGGTTGCCCGACTCTCCGTATTCCACCGAGGAGGCAGGGTACCCAGACAGCAGCCAGGCAGAGATTCTCTCCTTGACGCGTTCCAGAGCCTCCGCAGAGCGTGCCTTCACATAGACAATAGCCTCCGATGACGTGATGTCGCGGGTGTGCGACAGCAGGAAGTCCTGGGCGCCCGCCATGGAGGTGGAGGTCACCACATCGTCGCCCAGCCCGGCCATCAGGTCCGTGACCCTCCGGTCGTTTTCCACGGCGGAAATGCCCGTGTTCCAGTCAATGCTGACCAGCATGTCGTCCTGCGCCACCTCCGGCATCCGCTCTTTCTCTATCCGCCAGAAGATGAACCCCGTGAGCGGAATGAGACAGGCCAGCAGAAGCAGGCAGAACCGCGCATGACGGAACACCCATTTCAGTCCCCGGGTATATATTTTTACTATTTGACCATTTGTGCGGGAGGTTGGTATGCTTTGTTTTCTGAACAGGAGATAGAAATACACAGGAATCACGAGGGTGGCCACGGCGAGGGAGGCGAACAAGGCTATCGTCACGCCCATCGCCTGATCGTAGAACAGCGTTCCCGCCACGCCGCTCAGGAATATCAGCGGGATAAAGACGGAACAGGTGGTGAGCACCGAACTCAACATGGGAGCGAACACCTCGCCCGTGCCTTTGACGATTGCATCCTTGAGAAGTGAAGAATCTCCCTCCGTCCATCGCCGCATCACATTGTCTATCACAATGATGGAGTTATCGACTATCATGCCCACGCCGAGTATCAGGCCGGAGAGCGAGATGATGTTGAGCGAGATGCCCAGGCAGTAAAAACAGAGCAGCGTCATGATGAGCGACAGCGGAATGGTCAGCACGATGAGCAGCGACAGCCTCCACTGGCGCATGAAGAGGAACAGAATCAGGCTGGCCAGCAGAACGCCCGCCACCAGATTCGCCTTGAGGTTGCGAATGGTATAGGACAGCAGGTAGGTCTGGTCGCGCGTCAGCTCAAAGCGGATGTCGGGATACTCGCGGCGCATATCGTCCAATAGTGTCTCCATGCTCTGCTGCAAGTCGGCCATCTGCGCGTCGTTCTGTTTGATGACGGCCATTGTCACGGCATTCGCCCTGCCGTGGCGCACCAGACCGTTGCGCCCGGCCACGTGTTCCTCTATGTCGCAGAGGTCGCGCAGCTGCAGCAGGCGGCCTTGGTGGTTGATGTAGATGCCGGCCACGTCGTCGCGGGTGAGTAGCTGCGAGTCGAAGTGGATATTGTAGCGGTACAGCCCGTCCACCACGCTGAGGGCCTCCAGAGTGATGTTGTTTTTCTGGATGGCTGTCTCGATGTCTTGTGTGGTGAGCCCCAGGGCCTTGAGTTTCTCCTCGTGGGGCCGGCAGGTAATCTCGGTGCCCACCGTCCCGCTGATATCCACCATGGCCGTCTGCGGCAGCTGCTCGATGCGTTTGCTTACCACCCCCTTGGCAAACCTTCCCAACTGGGCGAAAGCCATGTCTCCCGCATCGTTCTCCAACCAGATATCGAGGTAGAAGGCGGGGATGTCCATCGCGCTGGCCTTGATCACCTTGGGGCGTTCCATATCCTTGGGCATGGTGTTCATGGCGCGGTCTATCTTCTCGTTTACCTCGATGAAGAGCAGGTCGATGTTGCTGCCCGGCTCGAAGGTCATCACCACGCTGCCGGCATCCATCCGTGCCTCGCTGCGAATGTCTTTGGCTCCGGCCACCTGCATGAGCTGGCCTCGGAGGGGGGAAATCACCCTTGTGTCTATCTCCCGGGCCGAATACCCGGGCATACCGGCCTGCACCGTTATCTGCGGCACATCTATGTCGGGCATCAGCGAAACGGGAATATAACGCAGGGCCAGACACCCCATCACGACGACGGCGATGAGGCACATGGTCACTGCTATGGGGCGGGATATGACTCTTTGAAGCATAAGAATTTACTGTATCTTGTATATCACAAGGAATGGATTCCCCTCGGGATTGATTGACTTAATGTCTTGTCTCAAATTCCGGACTTGTAAAGGATAATCCGACTCAAAATTATTGAAATCGTTATATCCTTTCCATATATCATGTATGTTATCGGCATCAACAACAGTGCATATCTCAGTCTCCGTCATACGCACAACTCGTCCGAAGGGCAATAGATATTTGCCAGTATATGATTCTAATGGGAAAACTTCCGTCATTTGCGTTTCCTTCTCATATTTAATCAAATGATATTGACCTTGATGAATTATTATGCACCCTACTACGGCACAAGCAATGATAAATAATTTTTTTCTTTTTCATTTTTTGTAATAGTTAAAAAGTTATGCGGGAATATTCACTTTATTTATTGATTCAATTTCACTTCAGTACCGTCCGCCAGGTTCAGATTGCCGGAGGTGATGATGATGTCACCCTCATGGATGGAGGTTTCTTTGCGTCGGCATCCGGTGATGGCGAACGAACTGATATTGGAATGCAGCACGTCCACGTATGTCCAGACGGCCTGCCCGTCCTGATACAGGAAGATGACATGATAGCCATCACGCTCCACAACGGCATCCTTGGGTACGACAAACAGGTTCTTCACTTCATCCTCAATGATGACGCGCACATTCATACCGTCTATCAATGTGCGGCCGCTGTTGTCGAGCCGTGCCGTCACCTTAATCAGTCCCTTGTCGTCAACCAGGGGGTTGATGGCAGTGACAACACCGTCGTACTGCATACTGTCGGCCACAAACGGCGCGATACGGACGGGACGGCCTTTCCTCACGTTCTCATATTCCGCCTCCAGAACCTTGAACTCCACATCGAACTGCGAATCGTCTATCACCGTGCAGACCTTGTCGTTACGCTGGAACGTGCGGGCCTCCAGATTGGCTATCCTGCCGCTGAAAGGGGCATACAGGTCGCATTCCGCCAACAACGTCCTGGCAGTTTGCAGCTGATACCGGGCGGAGTAATAACCGGATGTTACCTCCGCGCGCTTCATAACTTCTTCGGGGACAGGCTTATGAAGTGAAGAGTGAGGAGTGAAGAGTGTAGAATCGGTCCCGTAGCCCAATCCTATCAGCTTGTCGGCCAGCTCCACCTGAGCGCGTTGCAACTCGCGCTCCGCTTTCTCTACTTCGCGCAGCCGTTCCCGCTTGTCCAAAGAGGCAATCAGGACACCTTTATCGACATGCATGCCTTCGCGGACATAGATCTCAGAGGTTATACCCTGTTGGGTGAAGCTCAGGTCGCTCTTCGCCCGGGCACGCAACCGTCCGTTACACACTATCTGTCTGTTGAAATCCGATGTGCGCAAGGTCATCGTATCCACATACGTTTCACCTATCGCCCGCTGGCGTTTCTCCATGTCGGGCGATGGCCCCTTTTCACTGCACCCACAAAACAAAAAGATTGTCAAGACGAAAGTGGGAAGGGTTAAGAATCTGTTTATACTACATTTCATACTCAATAATTACGAAATCATTCTCGTCGCAGCCATTATCAAGCCCGGACGTTTCCACATTATCGCCGAAAGGATTCAGCAATGAGGAAATCCGACCGGCTTCCACGGCGGCAAACATACTGTTCCCCCAGCAAGAATATATTATCGGGAATCGCATTTCATTACCGTCGAAATTGCTTATCTTGGACATAGATGATGTATTCATATCATAAACAATGGTATGCCATTTCCTTATGCTATTGCCGTTCTTTATCAGGAACACAAGGCGATTGTTTACATAGAAAACTTTTGCAGGCATGGCCTTGTCACACTTCAGCAGATATTTTTTCAGGCGAGCCTCATTGTTGGCATATTGGCTGATATCTGAAGACTTCAGACCATCTGCTCCGAAATCCACAAAATATGTTTTGTCCAATGACAGGGTTTCCTTGTTGAACGTATAAACATAATTTGTTACACACGGTGGATAAAACAGCAACGAATCATTCTTATAGGGATAAAAACAGGAGGATTGCATAGTAATATCTGCCAATACATCCTCGTCGTATGATATCGTCTTTAGGATTTCCTCTCGTTCGGAATCAAACACACAGATTCGATGAGGTTCTGCGCTTACGCTTGTCGGAATCAGAAGATGGGTATGAGAATCCAAATCGAACATTTTACCATAAAACACAATTCCATTTCGATTCTTTGAGAATTTTGTAGGCACAGGGACTTTCTTTTTCAATTTGAAGTCCGTATCGAAAAACAGTAAATCCTTGGGAGTGACAATCTCAATACAGTTCGAATACGGATTGAATGTATAGGCCGTGATAATCGAATATTCGCCGGGACCATGGCCGAACTTATCCTTTGACTTTGAGATGCATTGCCCATCCCTTGTAAACAGATAAAGGACATCACGTTTGTCGCGTATCAGCATATAGTCCCCATAAACATCCAAAGCACTGACATCGGGAAGGAATGCTTTTCCCTCATCCATTAAAGAAATTATTTTCACTTTGGAAAAGATTTCCTCTGGTGCACTAGTTTGTGCTTCATCCCAATTAATCCGGTTGGATTGAGTCTCATTTTTAGAGCAAGATGAGAACGCAACTATTAGTAGTGTTAATAATATTTTTATTATTCTAGTAGTCATCTGAATAGTATATTTACAAGGGAAGGCTCATATTTACACAAGCCTTCCCGAAGATTGGTTAACAGGGACTCGTGCAAAAGTCATCTGCAATCCCCGTAAATTCGCATTCGTAGTATGTTTCATCGGTATCAGGGCATATAGCCTCATTATCCCCTTCATAGAAGCATTTTCCTTCTACTTGATCACAAACAATTCCGACCTCAGGCAGTTCATAGGTCAACGCCTCGACGTTTTCCAACATTAATCCGGAAAACTGAGTTGAATCAAGCATTGAATGCTTTTGAATACCGAGCGCACACAGGCACAAAGAGCTAAGTAGAGCTCCTCTTAAAATTAATTTTTTCATAAATTTTTAATTAAAATTATGTGGGCAATATTACCCTTTGATTATCTCAGTAAATAAGTCATATATTTTAGTATTCAGCATAGGGTTCCCTATGCCAACTACATGGAACGTGGAGTCAACCAAGAATGTCCTTATTCTGTCATCATGCGGGAAGTTGTTGAGTTTGGATATAAATTCTTCATTGTCTATCACATACGGATAGTCGTAATGGTTTTGCCCGAGGGCATCATTTATATCCCCTAACGATTTCGAGTCAACTATCAGTAGTGAACGGATATTCATGTGGGTATCTCTCCGCATTTGGAGAATAACCTTTTTGAAGGCCCTGATTCTGCAAGAAGAGCATGTTGTCGAGTCGAGGTACGAAATCAGAATGTAATCACTGGTTGGGAGGGTGTCCCCTTGAGCTTGAACCTCCAGCTTTATTTTGACCGAATCCGACAACTGCATTTCTTTCCCATACCACGATTGGACAGACATCTGCATGCTGTCCTCCAGGCTCTTTCTTTGATACACAAAGGCAATCAGGCCTATCAGTAAAATTCCCGAATATACAAGTACGGCATTCTTATTCATAATGGAAACATCTATTTAATGAGTTCATAGAAATCAACTGTGATATCTGTATGGTTTATCCAATCATAGAGTGTGGACTTCCTCAGCCCGTAATATCCCGACCAGAAAGTGCGCAGCTGTCGGATATACTGCGCGTGGGCGCTTTCCGACTCCTGCTGGGCTGTGTTCAGGTCGGTCACCGTGACCGCGCCGGTCTCGAAGCGGCGTTTCGTTATCTCGTAGCGTTCGTCGGCTATCTCCTGTGCGCGGAGAGCGCTCGCGCACTGCACAGACTGCATATTGAACTGGAAAACACTGCTCTGGAGCTCCTGAATGTATGTCTCATGGGCCTGTTCGAGCTGGGTCTTCGTCACCTCCAGATCTGCCTCGGCCATCTTCACCTTGCCCTTGCTCACGCCCCAGTCGAAGATGGGCAGCGACAGGGTTAGTCCGACTATCTCATTGTCTTTCAGATTGCGGTAAGCCTCGTCGAAGTGGTTCCCGGTACGGTTGAATCCCACCTCTGCGTTGAGTTGCAGCTGGATGCCTTTGTTGGCCTTGGCCTGCGCCACGAGCTTCTCG
>CAJOOX010000185.1 GCA_905236195.1 uncultured Bacteroidales bacterium | reverse complement strand
GTGGCCGTGCTTCGCGAACTCCTCGGTTCGGGCACTCTCCTCGGTTACAATCTTCTGGGATGGGCTGAGCAATACGGTTATATGAACTGCGGATTCTTTGTCATGCCCGCTGCCGCGCTGATTATCATCGGCTGCATCATCTGGTATCAGCGTGCCAAGAATCCCGAACTCCAAGAACAAGCATAATCATTATCTATGGAATACTTGAATATATTCATCAAGTCGGCATTCATCGACAACATGATTTTCACGCTCTTCCTCGGCATGTGTTCATTCCTTGCCGTTTCGAAGACCGTCAAGACAGCCGTAGGCCTCGGTGCTGCCGTTACGTTTGTACAGGTCATCACCCTTCCTGTCAACTATCTGCTCAATAAGTATATCCTGGCCCCCAATGCCCTGGTGGACGGTGTCGATCTCTCGTTCCTCACCTTCATCATGTTCATTGCCGTCATCGCAGCTATCGTACAGATTGTCGAAATGGTAGTCGAGAAGTTCTTCCCTGCCCTCTATGGTTCGCTGGGTATCTTCCTGCCCCTCATCGCCGTCAACTGTGCCATTCTGGGCGGTTCGCTCTTCATGCAGCAGAAGGAGTTCTCCAACGTACTTGAGGCCATTGTCTATGCCCTCGGCACCGGTATCGGCTGGCTCTTTGCGATTGCATGTGTGGCAGCCATTCGTGAGCGTCTTTCCTATTCTAACATTCCTGCTCCTCTCAAAGGACTCGGCATCACGTTCATCGTGACCGGCCTGATGGCTATGGCCTTCCTTTGCTTCAGCGGCATTAAACTCGCATAAAACAGTATGACATCGACTATTCTTACAGCTATCGTTGTTTTCCTGATCGTCATTCTCGTCCTCGTGGCTCTCTTGCTCACGGTCAAGGCGAAACTGATGCCCGCAGGCAATGTCAAAATCGTAGTGAACGGCGAACGTGAGATGGAAACCGCCATCGGCACAACCGCCCTCAACGCTCTCCAGGCCAACAATATCTTCCTTTCCTCGGCCTGCGGCGGTGCCGCCAAGTGCGGTCAGTGCCGTTGCATCATCGAGGAAGGTGCCGGCGAGATTCTTCCCACCGAAAAGGTATTCTTCTCGCGCAAGCAGATCAAGCAGCACTACCGCCTGGCCTGCCAGTCGAAAGTGAAGCAGAATGCCGTTATCAAGGTGCCGGATGAAGTGTTCGGCGTCAAGGAATGGGAGTGCACCGTTATCTCCAACAGCAACGTTTCTTCGTTCATCAAGGAGTTCAAGGTGGCCCTGCCTCCCGGCGAACACATGGACTTTATCCCCGGTTCGTATGCCCAGATCAAGATTCCGAAGTACGACTGCATCGACTATGACAAGGACTTCGACAAGTCGCTCATCGGTGACGAATACATCGAAGCGTGGAAGAAGTTCAACATCTTCTCGCTCAAGGCCCACAACCCCGAGGATACCATCCGTGCCTACTCCATGGCCAACTATCCCGCTGAAGGCGATATCATCACCCTCACGGTGCGTATTGCCACCACACCCTTCAAGCCCCGTCCGCAGGTCGGCTTCCAGGATGTGCCCACCGGTATCGCTTCGTCCTACATCTTCTCGCTCAAACCGGGCGACAAGGTGACGATGTCGGGTCCCTACGGCGACTTCCACCCCGTCTTCGACTCCAAGAAGGAAATGATTTGGATTGGCGGCGGTGCAGGTATGGCTCCTCTGCGTGCCCAGATTATGCACATGACGAAGACGCTTCACACCCGCGACCGCGAGATGCATTATTTCTATGGTGCACGTTCGCTCTCCGAGGCTTTCTTCCTCGAGGATTTCTGGGAACTCGAAAAGGAATATCCCAACTTCCACTTCCATCTGGCTCTCGACCGTCCCGATCCCGTTGCCGATGCTCAGGGCGTGAAATATACCGCCGGATTCGTGGCTCCCGTATTGGGCGACACCTATCTCAAGAAGCATGAGGCTCCCGAGGACATCGAGTACTATCTCTGCGGTCCTCCGATGATGGCTCAGACCGTGCTCGACCTGCTCGACTCGCTCGGTGTCGATCCCGAGAACATCCGTTTCGACAACTTCGGCGGCTAACCCCTCCCCGGCACAATGAAAGTTGCTCTGATACAACCCCGGCTCTCCGCTTCGCGCGAAGAGAATCTCCAACAACTTGCTGCCTCCGTCCGGGAGGCGGCAAGTTTTGGCGTTAATCTGGTCGTACTTCCCGAACTTCACAACTCGCCTTACTTCTGTCAGACGGAGGATGTCGGTCAGTTCGACCTTGCTGAACCGGTTCCCGGTCCCTCAACCGAATTTTTCGGGGCATTGGCCAGGGAATGTGGTGTGGTACTGGTCACATCGCTTTTCGAACGCAGGGCTGCCGGTCTCTACCACAATACGGCTGTTGTCTTTGAAAATGACGGCTCCATCGCCGGCATCTATCGCAAGATGCAGATTCCCGACGACCCGGGCTATTACGAGAAGTTTTACTTCACTCCCGGCGACCTCGGGTTCCAGCCCATCCGGACTTCCGTCGGCAACCTCGGCGTACAGGTGTGCTGGGACCAGTGGT
>CAJOOX010000184.1 GCA_905236195.1 uncultured Bacteroidales bacterium | reverse complement strand
ACCGTCATGTCATTTCCGAATTGCGGGTGCAAAGATAGCGGTTATTTCCGGACTCTCCAAATATTCTTGCCAAAATCTTCAAATTTTCACAAAATTTTAACAATTCGGTCCGTCTTTTGGCAGTCGAACGTGTCAAACGACCCGATTTTAGGGGTCAGATTGGAGTAGAAATACTGGATTGGAAGCCAATGAAGGATCAAAATGTCTGGATTTAGAAAATTTATACTTCGAAATTTGGAAGTGTCAAATAAATGCTGTATCTTTGCACCCGCTTAAACTTCTCTTATATATTAAATAGGTATAATAAAGGCTAGGAAAGCCTAGGAAAGCCTAGGAGAGCCTAAGAGAGCCTAAAAAAATAAAAAAAATTATGAAATATCTGGGCCTTATGGCAATAGGAACATTGACAATGGCTGCCTGCGCACCGGTGGAACGTCAGCCGAATGAAAGTACCGAGGTGTATGTAGGCAAAACAGAACGCAAGGTGGAGAACGGGCAGTTCACCCCCGAACTCCTGCAGGAGATGGGGACAGTGGGCGACGTCCAGATTTCGCCCGACGGAACGAAGATGATCTGGGGTGTGACCTACCGCAGCGTAAAGGAGAACAAAAGCAATCGCGAGATTATGCTTTCGGCTCGCAATGCCGACGGTAGTTGGAGTGCCGCCACTCCCCTCACCCACACGCCGGGCAGCGAACAGAATGCCGTGTGGAGAGACAACAACACCATCGCCTTTCTCTACAAAGGGCAAATCTGGACGATGGACGCCCAAGGCAAACACCGACACAAGATCAGCAAGACCGATCGCGACATCGAGGGATTCTCGTTCTCGCCCGACGGCAAACGCGTGCTGATGATTATGGCTATTCCGCTAGCCAATCCCGGCGACCACAGCCAAAGCACCGTATCGCAACCCGGAGGCACCGACTGGAAAGACCTGTACGAAGGGCTGGATAAAACGACGGGCGTCGTGTATGAAGACCTGATGTACCGCCACTGGGACGACTGGGTGCGGAACTATCCCCACCCCTACCTTGCAGATGTGAAATCCGACGGAAGCATCGACATCAATGTAGCCGACCTGCTGAACGGCAAGCCCTGGGAGAGTCCGATGCGGCCCTTCGGCGGAATCGAGAGTTTTGCATGGAGTCCCGACGGACGTGCGCTGGTCTATACCTGTCGCGCCAAGACAGGCCGGGAATATGCCTTCTCGACCAACTCCGACCTCTATCTCTATGATACGACGACCGGCGACCACCTGAATCTGACGCTGGGCAACATGGGCTACGACCAGAACCCCGTATGGAGTCCCGACGGCAAGAAACTGGCCTGGACGAGTATGGAGCGCGACGGATATGAGAGCGACAAGAACCGACTGATGGTGGCCGGTATCACGCTGGAGAACGGCAAATACGGACACTCAACGCCTGTGGATCTGACCCGCGACTACGATAACAACTGCGACGGCATGATCTGGAGCGCTGACAGCAAGGAAATCATTTTCTTGAGCACCGTCAAAGCCACCGAACGCATCATGGCAGCGGATGTAGAGACAGCCACCGTGAGACAGCTTTCAGCCTATGTGCAGGCCAACTACAAGAGTCTCAGCTGGGCCGGCAGCGAACTGATTTCCTGCCGCCAGTCGATGGAAGTGCCCACGGAAATCTTCTCGCTGGGACAATACAAAACCGGTATCACCGGTATGGAAGCCGTACAGATCAGCCACGAGAATGATGCGTTCATCGCTGCCCTCAAACCCATCCGGGTGGAAGAGCGCTGGATGCAGTGCGCCAACGGAGACTCGATGCTGGTGTGGGTGATTTATCCCACCGGCTTCGACGAGACTCTGCAGAAAGACCCGACGCACAAATTCCCCACGCTGCTCTACTGCGAAGGCGGTCCGCAGAGTCCGCTCAGCCAATTCTGGAGCCTGCGCTGGAATTTCCGCATCATGGCCTCAAACGGCTATGTCATCGTAGCCCCCAACCGTCACGGTCTCCCCGGCTTCGGACAGGCATGGAACGAACAAATCTCGGGCGATTACTCGGGACAGTGCATCGACGACTACCTGACCGCCATCGACGAGATACGCAAGGAACCCTGGTGCGATAACGAGCGATTGGGTGCCGTAGGTGCCAGCTTCGGCGGCTACAGCGTCTATCAGCTCATGGGCGTCCATCAGAACCGTTTCAGGTGCATGATAGCCCATGCCGGCATCTACAACTGGGAAAGCATGTGGGGCATGACCGAAGAATCGTGGTTCGACAACTGGGACCTGGGCGGCGCTCCCTACGACCTCGACAATCCCGTAGCGCGCCACAGTTACAACAACTCACCCAATAAGTTCGTCAACAACTGGAACACTCCCATTCTGGTCATTCATAACGAGAAGGACTACCGTGTGACGGTGGACCAGGGCATGCAGGCCTTCAATGTGGCCCGCATGAAGGGTATTCCTGCCCAGTTCCTCTACTTCCCTGACGAGAACCACTGGGT
>CAJOOX010000183.1 GCA_905236195.1 uncultured Bacteroidales bacterium | reverse complement strand
GTTTAGTGTTTAGAATTTAGTGTTTTGTTTAGAGTTTGGAGTTAATCGTTTTTGAAATTCATTAATTTCGGGCGCGAAGATACACAATTATTTTAAATGTATATAACAGAAACCCGCCAATTAAGAAAATTTAATACAATTCAGAAGGAAACTGTGTAATGTTGCTTGTAAAAACGGGGTTTGCGGATGGCTAAACCATAAGAATAGAGATCCATTGTGACGGAAATTCCGTCGCAGTCGCAGATATAGTCCCAAAGCTCCTCAAGATGCTGTTTGGGCTGTATGCCGCGCACCCATACGATACCGTTGTCGGGAAGATGGGCTTCGAGCCAGGTCCAGAGTTCGGAACTTGACATTCCTGCCGGCAAATCGTTGATTACAACCATCTCGGGATGGTAGTCTTCGGGGAACTCGGCGAGGGACCCTGTGAAGGTGACCTGTGCCTGACGCTTCTCCCCCACCCAGGAAAAATCCCGGTGGAACTGTGCGCGCATCGCATCGGAAGCCACTGACCGGATGCGGTTGCGGCTGTCCTGAAGCACGAGGGGCAGGAGTGTGTAGCCGCCGTCGCTCTCAATCTCGAGAATCTCGTGGGCACGGAAACGGTTGGCGAGACGGAATAGCAGATAGGCCACCTTGAGGGGGACGGGTGCCTTGCGGTTGTCGCGATAGGTTCGCCTCATGCGCTGGTAGGCGTAGTAGGGAGTCTTCTCCTCGATGACCTCGGTGATGATGGAATAGGCAAAGGGCGAATGTACGCCAAAACCCTTACGATGCCGCAGTTTGCGCATCGAGAGGGAGAAGTATTCCTTGAGTTTCTTCTGTGGTTTCACCATTGGACAATTTGACTATTGGACCATTTGACTATTGGACAATTTCTCTAATGGACGGTTTCTGCAGGTTCAGACCGTTGAGCAATTGCCAGTAGATACGGAGCGCGTCGCGTATTTCTTCTTTGCGGATAAACTCGTCGGCGGTGTGGGAACGGGCGCTGTCTCCGGGTCCCATCTTGAGACTTGGCCAGCGCATCAGAGACTGGTCGCTGAGCGTGGGAGAACCGAAAAATGAGATTCCGAGCGAAGCGGCTTTACGTACCAGCGGATGGGATTCAGCTATACTGGAGGGCTCCAGACGCGTGCTGCGTGCCTTGAGTTCAACGGGAGCTACCAGTTGCCGGAGTATCTCGACCACCTGCTGGTTGGAATAAGCATCGGTGGTACGCACATCAGTGACAAAGGTGCACACATCGGGCACCACGTTGTGGGCCGTTCCTGCCTGAATCTGGGTCGTTGTGATGCGGACCGGCCCGAGTGTCGCCGATTCCTTGGGGAAGGTATAATCCCGGAGTTTGGCGA
This sequence comes from uncultured Bacteroidales bacterium, assembly GCA_905236195.1. GTDB lineage: Bacteria > Bacteroidota > Bacteroidia > Bacteroidales > UBA3663 > Liminaster. Next base: position 2,006 of record CAJOOX010000183.1, on the reverse strand, counting down.
TGGCATCGAGAGCGATGTAGAGCGCATTGATGCCCTCTCCGCGTGCTGCATGTCCTGCCTTGCCGTGAGCGGTTCCGTCCAGCACGACGAGTCCTTTCTCAGCCACAGCTCCGCGCATCCCGGTAGGTTCGCCCACCAGGGCAACGTCTATTTGGGGCATGAGGGGGAGAATACTTTCAAGACCGTTCTTGCCCGACACTTCCTCCTCGGCCGAGATGGCGAAGACAAGATTGTACGACTGCGGCACCTCCCGTAGGGCGAGATAGGTGTGGAGCAGCGTGACGAGGGATGCGCCGTCGTCGTTGCTGCCCAGTCCGTAGAGACAGCCGTTCTCCTCGATGGGCGTGAAGGGTTCATGTTTCCAACTGTCCACCGGCCTCACTGTGTCACAATGGGCGTTGAGCAGGAGCGTAGGCCGTTTCCCGTCATAACCCGGCGCCACCTGCCAGAGGTTGTTGATATGGCGCCGGACAGGCTCCCCGCTGGCTTTCATCAGGTAATCCTGAAGAAAATCAGCAACGGCTTCCTCATCTCTGGTCACCGAGGGGATACGGATGACGGCTTTCAAAAGGTCGTAGGACGACTGAAAAGATTTTTCCAAATCCATTATATCGTAAAATTTTGGCGCGAAATTACAAAATATTTTTGACATAACGGGCATTCTGAGGGAAAAATTTTGTTATTTGGATTTTTTTTCATATCTTTGCAGCCCGAAAACTGAATAAATATACTCAAATATGATTACAATAGAACAACTCAAGGCCACGCAGCAGCGTCTGGCCGAATTGGAGAAATATCTCAACATCGAGCAGAAGAAAATCCAGCTCGAAGAGGAGGAGCTTCGCACCCAGGTGCCCGACTTCTGGGAGGACCAGAAGGCCGCCGAGAAACAGATGAAGGTGGTCAAGGGCATCCGTTCTTGGATTGAGGCCTACAACACAGCCAAGAGCAATGTCGAGGAACTCTCGCTGGCTTTCGAATACTGCAAGGAGGAACTGGTGACCGAGGACGAGGTCGATGCCCAGTATGCCAAAACCATCGCCTGGTTCGAGGACGTGGAACTCCGTAACATGCTCCAGGGCGAGGAAGACCATCTGTCGTGTGTCCTCAAAATCAATGCCGGAGCCGGCGGTACGGAGGCTCAGGACTGGGCCTCGATGCTCCAGCGTCTCTACATGCGCTATGCCGAACAGCACAACTACACCTGCACCATCTCCGACCTGGTGGACGGCGACGAGGCGGGCATCAAGAGTGTGACGATGCAGATCGAGGGCGACATGGCCTACGGCTACCTGAAGTCCGAGAACGGCGTTCACCGTCTGGTGCGCGTATCCCCCTACAATGCCCAAGGCAAACGCATGACCTCGTTCGCCTCGGTCTTCGCCTTCCCACTCATCGACGACTCCATCAACATCGAGATTGAACCCGCACGTCTGTCGTGGGATACCTTCCGAAGCGGAGGCGCCGGCGGTCAGAACGTCAACAAGGTGGAATCGGGCGTGCGCCTGCGCTATATGTTCAAAGACCCCTACACCGGCGTGGAAGAGGAAATCCTGATTGAGAACACCGAGACGCGCGACCAGCCCAAGAACAAGGAGAAGGCCCTCCTCCTCCTCAAGTCACAGCTCTACGACCGCGAACTCCAGCACCGCCGTCAGGAGCAGGCCAAAATCGAGGCCGGCAAGAAGAAAATTGAATGGGGCTCGCAGATCCGTTCCTATGTGTTCGACGACCGCCGCGTCAAGGACCACCGCACTGGCTTCCAGACCTCCGATGTCAATGCCGTGATGGACGGCAAGATCGACGGCTTCATCAAAGCCTATCTCATGGAGTTCGGCGGCGAATAACTACCAATCCCTGCGCTATCCACACGGACGGCGCGGGGTTTCTTTTATTCTATCACCCTGTACGTTGAGCTTGTGATGAAAGGCTATTTGAACGCATCTTTGACTGTCAAAACATTGCTGCAACTTGCAGGAAGCTTTTGACACTTGTCAAACCGTTGC
>CAJOOX010000182.1 GCA_905236195.1 uncultured Bacteroidales bacterium | reverse complement strand
GGGTGCCTTCCTTGAGTCCCAGTTCGGCTGCAGCCTCCCCGGTGACACGTCCCTGGATGGCAAAGGTGGGCACGATCTCGGGAATCAGGTCGCGGGAGATTCCATAATAGGAGAGGAGTTCGTCGGAAAGACGGTTCTCCTTGAAGTCCCAGAACATGCCCTCGGAAAGCGACGAGACGGTGGTGTTGACCTCGCCGGTGAGCCGCATGGCGATGTAGTCGCCGGGCAGCATCAGTTTCCAGACTTTAGCGTAGGTTTCCGGTTCGTTTTCCTGGACCCAAGCCATTTTGGCAGCGGTGAAGTTGCCGGGCGAATTGAGCAGGTGAGAGAGACAGAAGTCGTGGCCCAGCGCATCGAAGGCTTTCTGGCCATAGGGCACAGCACGCGAGTCGCACCAGATGATGGCATCGCGCAACGCCTTGCGGTTGCGGTCAACCAGCACGAGACCGTGCATCTGGTAGGAAATGCCGATGGCGGCAATCTCTCCTGGCTGCACTCCCGATGTTCTGATTACGGAGGCAAGGGCAGCCTTGAGGTTGGTGAACCACATTTCCGGGTCCTGTTCGGCCCATCCGGCCCGCAGGGCTTTGATGGGCTGTTCCTGTTTGGGTTGGAAATCCTGGGCAACGATAGCGCCCGACTGTGCATCCACCAGAGATGCTTTGACGGATGAAGATCCGATATCTAAGCCTAATAAAAACATTATTTTAATTTTTTTTTTCGTTATGTCGAAATATCGAAACATCGCAATATCGAAATCCCGAATGTTTATTTCTTGACTTTGTTGGCCTGGAATTTATAGTAGCGGGCGGAACGGTGGCTGACGCCGGTTTCCCATTCGTCGAGGGGTACAATCCAGGGTTTGGACAATACGAGTTTGGCAAAATTGCGGGCATCGAGTTCGCGGCGCTGAATCTGTTCGAAGAGATGTCGCATCTGGAGGGCTGTGAAGCGGGGCGGCAACATTTCGAAAACCAGCTGGGGACGCATCTGGGAGAGACGCTGAACTTCGCGAAGGGCAGCATCGATAATCTCATTGTGGTCGAAAGCGAGTTGCGGAATTTCGCTGACCGGGAACCACTCGACGGGCGAGTCGTTAAAGGCCGACTTGGTGCGGTTGGTGATGCGGATGAGCGAGAGATAGGCAATGGTTACGATGCGCCCGATTTTCTGTTTCGTAGCATTTTCAAGCCAAAGCACATCCTTGGGATTGGCGGTGCGGTTGGGGGAACCGAACGCGCGGAACTGGTGCATGTAGGGATGCCGGGCTCCGGCGAGTTGGGAAACGATGTTGTTGGCAGCCTCATCCAAATCCTCGTTGACCCGAAGCAGACGGCCGGGGAGCTTCACGTTGTTGTATTCCAATTCGGGAGCTTCGTCACTTTTGGTGGCAAGCAAGACTTTGAGCTGCTGGCCGTCGTAGCCTAAAACGACACAATCAACCGAGACGTGCGGATCGAAATTCAACCCTTTGAGATTGTCCATAATGTGGTGAGGTTTTAATTGTTTTGACGATGCAAAGATAATGTAAAGTTGACAATAAGCACTTTTCCTTGGTGTTAAATTTTCTTAATCTGCGTATTTTTTACAGATTTTGTATGGTAAACCATATTTCCGGCAACAAAAAAGCCCCGCTTCGGGAGCGGAGCTAAGTGTAGGAATTACAATTTCGTTTCGAAAATGCGAACGGAATCAGAGCGTTACGCCATTCTTGAAAATAGAGATTTCGTGAATGCCTGTCTTCTCGGCATTGACATATTCGCCGGAAGCCACCCGGAGGATATAATCGACAAACTTGGGCAGCAGTTCTTCCATGCTCTGGTCCTCGACGAGCACACCGGCATTGAAGTCGATCCAATGGGGCTTGCGGTTGTAGAGTCCGGAGTTGGTGGACACCTTCATGGTGGGCACGAAGGTTGCAAACGGCGTGCCGCGGCCCGTGGTGAAGAGTACCATCTGACAACCGGCAGCAGCCAAAGCTGTGGCAGCCACGAGGTCGTTGCCAGGGGCGGAGAGGAGGTTGAGACCGGTCTTCTGGAGACGGTCGCCATATTCCATGACACCGCAAACGGCGCTCTTGCCGCTCTTCTGGGTACAACCCAGGGCTTTTTCCTCGAGCGTGGAAATACCGCCGGCCTTGTTGCCGGGAGAAGGATTTTCGCCGACAGGTTCGCCGTGGGAGAGGAAGTATTCCTTGAAATTGTTGATCAGCGAAATGGTCTGGTCGAGAATCTCCTGAGAAGCCGCGCGCTGCATGAGAATGGTTTCAGCGCCGAACATCTCGGGCACCTCGGTGAGGATGGTTGTGCCGCCCTGAGAGCCGCAGAGGAAGTCGGAGAACTCGCCGAGCAGGGGATTGGCCGTGATGCCGGAGAAGCCGTCCGAGCCGCCGCACTTGAGACCGATGCGGAGTTTGGATGCGGGCACAGTGGTGCGCTTGAAGGTCTTGGCCTGTTCGTAGAGCTGCCTGATGATTTTCACACCATACTCCACTTCATCGCCTTCCACTTCCTGGCAGACCATGAACTTGACGCGGTTGCGGTCGTAGTCGCCACAGAATTCCTCAAACACCTTGGGCTGGTTGTTCTCGCAGCCGAGACCCACCACGAGGATGCCGCCGGCATTGGGGTGATGGACCATGTCGCGGAGAATCTTTTTGGTGTTCTCGTGGTCCTCGGAGAGCTGTGAACAGCCGTAGTTGTGTTCGAAGTGAACGATGCAATCGACGCCTTCGCCGTTGTTGGTTTCGGCATTGATACGCTCGACCATGCGCTTGATGAGACCATTGACGCAACCAACGGTTGGGATGACCCATATTTCGTTGCGGATGCCGACCTGTCCGTCGGGACGGACATATCCCTCGAATGTGAGCTGTTTGCCGTGGGGAGTTTCGGGCTTGAGGCCTTTCATCTGAATGCCCGAGTAGTCGAGCTGTCCGGCGAGATTGGTCTTGATGTCATTATGGTCGAGGAAAGCGCCCTGTGCAATTGCATGACGGGCATGACCGATGGGGAAACCGTACTTGATGATGTTCTCGCCCTCGGCCAGATCTTTCAAAGCGACCTTGTGGCCGGCGGGAACGTCGGTCACAAGGGTTATAGCAGTACCGTCAACCTCAATCGTGTCACCTTTTTTCAAAGGCTGGAGAGCAACGACTACGTTGTCGGCAGGATTGATTTTGAGAAACTGTTTCATAATTACAGAATGGATTTAACGGTCTCGAGCATACCCTTCGACTGGATGTCGTTGAGGAAGCCGGTAAGCATGTCGGTGAGACCGGGAATGAGGTTGAGATCGCCGTGTTCGGTCCAGATGAGATCCTTGGCACCGAGAACGCCCTCAGCCACCTTGCGGGTATCGCCGGTAGCCCAGAGGTCGGTGAGGAGCTGCATGATCTTGGGATCGTCGTTGGGCTGGATGGGAGCTCCGTCGGCGCGTGTGCCGCCCTTATAATAAGTAATGATGGCAGCAAGACCGAGAACAAGGCCCTTGGGCAGTTCGCCCTTGCGCTCGAGATAAATCTTCAAGCCAGGCAGGTCGCGGGTCTGGAATTTGGGGAAGGAGTTGAGCATGATGCTTGTCACCTGATGCTCGACATAAGGATTGTCGAAACGCTCGAGCACGTCGGCGGCAAACTGCTGGAGCTCGGCCATGGGCAGGTTGAGCGTCTGCATCAGTTCGTCGTACTGCACCTTGCGAACGTACTTGCCGATGACGGGGTGGTTGCAGGCGTCGCGTACGATGTTGACACCGGAGAGGTAAGCCACGGGGGAGAGGACGGTGTGGGGACCGTTGAGGAGAGTCACCTTTCTCTCATGATAGGGAGCCTCGCTCTCGGCGATGAGGACATGGAGTCCGGCCTTCTCGGCGGGGAATTCCTTGCGGAGGGCGGCGATGGACATATTCTCGGGTT
>CAJOOX010000181.1 GCA_905236195.1 uncultured Bacteroidales bacterium | reverse complement strand
CGAACCGGTCACCCTGCTGGGGGTGCTCGGATGTGTGCTCGTTATCGGGGGCGTTTGGCTCTGTAATACATTATATAAATAAGCGCGCACGTGAGGACCGCGCTCAGGGTCAGCAGGCCCCAGCCCCAGTCCGTCACCGTCAGGTCGTCGGTCACTCCGTTAATCTTGGCTCCGATGAGGGCAATGAGGTTATTCAGGGCATGGGCCAGAACCGCCGGCCAGATCGAACCGCTCCACCAGACCAGATACACCAGCAAGGCGCCCAGTATCCAGCGCGGCAAAAGTCCCTGAAGGTCAAAGTGAATGAGCGAGAAAATCAGACCTATTAGAACCGCAACACTTCCCTGCGACAGTTTCGTGTGACGGAAACAGCGCAGCAGACCGCCGCGGAACATCAGCTCCTCGCCTATCGCCGTACCTGCCGACAGCAGAAGTATCAGTTCTGTCCAGCCGCCTGCACCGCCCACGCTCAGCACCTTTTCCAGCACCGCGTTGTTATTGGCGCGCTGCTCTTCTGCATAGGCCTGTAGAGCCCCGGGCAGCGGGATTTGCGCATTCCAGGCGCTCAGCTGGTCCATCAGGGGAACTGAAACGACCATCAGACAGAAAGTCAGCACCATCCACTCCCATCGCGGCTTCCACAGGTTCAGCGCGTTGGCAACAGGTTCGTGCAGATAAAACTTGGCCCAAAGCAGCGGAGGCAGGGCCATCATGAACACCGTCTGGCCCCATTGGGTGATATGCATCAGCGTGACAGGATCGCCCGTCACCATCATCGTCCCGAACATCAGGAGCATCGTCAGCAGAATGCCGCCCAAAGTATAAAGCAGGAGCCGCAAAAGCTCTTTCCAGAACATAGACTTCATCATTTTTGTGTCAATTTATACTTCCAGATTACAAAGTTCGGCTGCAAAAGTACAAAAAATTATCGACAATAGCAATTTTTTTACGAAAAAATTTGGAATTTTCCGAAATTTGCTTTATCTTTGCACCCGCATTTACGAAAATGCTCATCCTTTGCCCGGATGGCGGAATCGGTAGACGCGCTAGTTTCAGGGACTAGTGGACTTAAGTCTGTGTGGGTTCGAGTCCCACTTCGGGTACGACTAAGCGGAGCTGCAATGCTCCGCTTTTTTATAATCCAATTATCAATTCTAAAAAACTACACTATGGATTTTATTACTGCAATCAAAACCGCCCTCACCAAGTATTTCGATTTCAACGGCCGCGCACGTCGCAGCGAGTATTGGTGGTTCGCTTTGTGTAACGCTATCATCGGCTGCATTCCCTACGTCCAGGTCGTGAGCTTTCTGCTCATCATCCCCGGTCTGGCTGTTGCCGTGCGCCGTCTCCACGATACCGGCAGAAGCGGCTGGTGGCTGCTGCTCGCCCTTGTTCCCCTTGTCCAACTGATTCTCATCTGGTGGTATATCCAGGACAGCGAGGCCGGAACGAACAAGTGGGGCGCTAATCCCAAAGCATAATAACGAAGCGTTTCCCTATAATTTTCGGCAAAAATGAGTGACTACATTGTCTCTGCCCGCAAATACCGTCCCCTGACGTTCAGCAGCGTCGTCGGACAGAAGTCGCTGGTGCAGACTCTCCGCAATTCCATCCAGTCGGGCAAACTGGCGCATGCGTACCTCTTCTGCGGCCCGCGAGGTGTGGGCAAGACGACCTGTGCGCGCATTTTTGCCAAAACCATTAACTGCACCAACCGCACCGCCGAGGGCGAAGCATGTGATGCCTGCGAATCCTGCATCTCTTTCAACGAACAGCGTTCGCTCAACATCCATGAGCTCGATGCCGCCTCCAACAACGGCGTCGATTCCATCCGCGAACTGATTGAGCAGGTCCAGATTCCGCCGCAGATCGGACGTTACAAGGTCTTCATCATCGATGAGGTCCACATGCTCTCGACGGGCGCCTTCAACGCGTTCCTCAAGACGCTCGAAGAACCGCCTTCGCACGCCGTCTTCATTCTCGCCACCACCGAGAAACAGAAGATTCTGCCCACCATTCTGTCGCGCTGTCAGACCTACGACTTCCAGCGCATCTCCATCCAGGACATAGCCGACCAGCTGGCCTGGATTGCCGGACAGGAGAACGTCACGGCCGAACCCCAGGCCCTGCAGGTCCTCGCCCGCAAGGCTGACGGAGGTATGCGCGACGCCCTTTCGCTCTTCGACCAGATTGTCAGCTTCACCCAGGGGCAGGTCACCTACGAGGCCGTTATCCGCAACCTCAACATTCTCGACTACGAGACCTACTTCCGCGTGACCGATGCTGCGCTCCAATGCAACATCCCCGCGGCGCTGATGATTCTCGACAATGTCATACGCCGCGGTTTCGACGCCCAGTACTTCATCGGCGGCTGGGCAGCCCATCTGCGCGACCTGATGGTCAGCAAGGATGCTGCAACGGCTTCGCTCATCGAGGCTGGCCAGGAAATGGCACAGAAATATATGGAACAGGCATCCAAATGCGACAACAAGTTCCTCTACTACGCACTCCAGATTGCCAACGAGTGCGATTTCAACTACCGGAACAGCCGCAACAAACGCCTCTCGGTCGAGATAGCCATCATCCGCATCTGTTCACTCCTGGCTCCCGCTTCTACGGCGGGCCCTCAGTTGGGGGCCAATAGAGCCCCCCACGCTTCCGATCCGCTTCCCTCTTTCATCTTCTCTCTCAGAGGCCCCAAGGGGGTACCCTTCTCTGTGCCCGTAGTGGCACCCGCAACCCAGGGCAACCTGGAAAAACCGAAAACTCCCGCTACCCCTGCAGCTCCGGTGTCTCCGGCACCCCAGCCTGCAGACCCCCGGCCGGCCATGAAACCGGTGACCGGCGGTTCGCGTTTCGCGCCCCGCAACTCCACTGCCGGGGCTGCGCGCGGCGGTTCACGGCTCTCGGTACTCAATGTCGGGGAAACTGCACCCGTGGTCAGGGCCGAAGTCGAAGAGGAGATGAACGAATCCTTCACGGCCGAGAACCTGCGAAGGGCATGGAGAGGTCTCGAGACAGTAATCCAGAAGAATATCCTCAAGGCGCTCATCCACGGATTCATCCCCGAACAGGTGGACGATACCCATTTCGTGGTGAAAGTCATCTCCGAGTCGCAGAGGGACATTATCGAAGCCAGTAAACCCGAGATGATGAGAATCATCCGGCGCAAGCTGCGGAACACTCACGTCGAAATTGCGGTCGAAATCTTGCCGCAGGATGCCCAGCGGCCCGCGTTCACCCCGCAGGAGAAATTCAACGAGATGGAGAAAACCAACTCCGAACCCATCCGCACCCTCGTCGAGTTATTTAATTTGGAAATTGTTTAAACTCTTTTCGTTATAACAAAATAAACAATAATCCCCGTCCTGGAAGGGCGGGGATTTTCTTTTCACCACTTGATTTTGACTTTCTTGCCCCAGGGCTCAAAATTAAGACGGGCGGTATTGCCCTGCCGGATGACGGTGAGGGGTTTTCCTCCCTGCGTGGCCCTGACATCGCCGACGTTGTCAGGCAGGGTGAAGACAAGGGTCTGGAGTTCGTGGAAGAGGCGTTTGTCGGCATAATATTTTGCCTTGACGGTCATGCCGCGATGGCCGCAGCTCACCTTCAGCAGGGTGTTGTCGCGTTCCGTCCGGTAGGCAGCGACTTCGGCAAAGGTGGCCACCCACAGGCTGTCCTCCCTGGCTTTCACCTCATCGTAGAAATTCCAAAGTACCTCGGGATGATACCATTTGTCATAGCCCCTCGTGATGCCGTGGGTCATCGTGACACCCCACTCGCCCTGATCTATCACATCGCGGAGCCAGGCAGAGAGCTTGTCCGGTGTAGTCTTGTTGTTCTGCTGGCCGTGCCCCACCTGGTGAGTGCGTGTGCCGACACGTCCGTTGCGGGTGAGTTTGAGCACGAGGTCGTTGGATTCGTTGTAGGGGTAGCAGAAAGTGCGGGGAACCGCACCTGTGGCCCGCTCTATCGCCGAGTCGTTCATCAGGATCTCGCGCAGCAGCGAGTCCTTGGAAAGCCGTGTCAGATGGGGATGGCTCCACGAATGGGACGACATCTCATGGCCGCGCTCATGCATTTCGCGCACCTTGTCCCACGTCAGCCGGGGCGAAACGGTATCGTTGACACCCACCATGTTGCCTATCACCCAAAAGGTGCCGCGGAACCCGCGTTTCTCGAGTTCAGGCGCCACCATAGTATAATGCTCCATAAGGCCGTCGTCGTAGGTGAACGAGATGGCCGCACGTTTGTTGTCGCGATAGGGCGCTATATAGGCTGAAGATACCTTGGGCAGTACCTCGCGGGCATAGCGTTCGCCGAGTTCGATTCCGGCCTGTCGCGAGAAATGAGGGTCGCGGGGCTTGTCCCTGAACCTGCGGGGCAGACGGTCGCTGCTCACCTTCGAACAATTGGGCACTGCCTTGCATACCTCGACGAGGGTGGTGTCGTTGAACCGGTTGATGTCACGCATCGGCGTCCATTCCCATTGTCCTATTTCGCCCACTACGACAGGCACATCAGGCGCATTGAGGTTTTCGCGCAGATAGGCTATGAGTTTTGCAAACCGTTCCACATATTCTCCAGTGGTCATTCCCATCTGGGTGTCCGTTTCGCCCTGGTGCCAGACAATGGCTTTCAGACGTCCGAAACGGAGGGCCTGGCGGGCACGCACGATCGCCGAGTCGGCATATCCGTCGGCGGCTCCGGGTGTCCAGCTCCTGACAGACGAACCTCCGCGGGCATTCTGCACTAGCAGCACCTTGCGGTTGGTCCAGCGGTGCATCTTGTCGCCGAATCCCAGACCGAGACCGATGCCCTGCACCTTCATGTCCTTGCGGATGTTGGAGTATCTGTTGAGGGGAGCAATGGCTTCCTCCACCTTTCCTTTGTTATTCAAAAGGTATACGCCGGGAATCACATCCGTCGTATCGGACGATATCATGGGGCCGCGGCCTGCACAATTCGACTGTCCGATGAGGAGATACACGTCATAGTCGGCCCCGGCCTGCAATGTGGCGAATGCCGCCAAAGCCAAAATCAAAAGCTGAAATCTTTTCATATGCGGTTGATAAGTTATATGTCGGTACGGAAAGCTACCCGTTCCTTGTGACAGGTACGTTCGAAATACTGCCACTGGCTCTGTACGCGGGCGTTAGATTCGAGTTCGGGATTCGACTCGCACCAGACGTAGCCGTTCTTGCGTGCCTGGGGAATGAGTTCGGTGAAGAGCAGGGCATTGACCCCCTTGCCCTGATAATCGGGACGCACGCCCACGAGATAGAGATCCCAGGTATCGGTACCACCCTTGCAACGGAGTGCCCGCAGCATGTGAATCCATCCGAACGGGAAAAGCGACCCCCGGGCTTTCTGCTGGGCGCGCGAGAGCGAAGGGCACGTGATGCCCACGGCGATCAGATTGTCGTCCCGGTCGGCCACCAGGCGGATGCAGTCCATTCTGACGTTGGGGAGGTAGAGTTTGATATAGTAGTCGATTTGGCGCTCTGTGAGCGGAGTGAAAGAATAGAGGGGGGTGTAGGCCTCGTTCAGGAGGCGGAATATTTTCTTCCCCCAACGTTCCACCATGATGCGGCTGTCGAGTTCGGTGAAAACACGCAGACCATACTTACGTTGTACGATTTCGGCTATTCTGAGGTGTTTTTCGGGCACCTCGTCGGGGATCTTCATCCTATATTCCCGCCATCGGACATCGTCCCTGAGGCCATAGGCGCGGAAGTGGTCGGCATAGTAGGGCGCGTTATAGATGGTGGCCGAAGTGGAGAGCTGATCAAAACCTTTCACCAGACAGCCCTCGGGGTCGAAATCGGTCATTCCCAAGGGTCCCACCATCGTGTTCATCCCGCGGTCTCTGCCCCAGGCTTTCACGGCATCCAGCAACGCCTGAGATACGGCACGGTCGTCGGTGAAATCCACAAATCCGAAACGGCATTCCTTCACGCTGTAGTAGTCGTTGAACCTGCGGTTGACAAACCCGGCGATGCGGCCCGTGGTCCTGCCGTCCTGCCGGCAGAGGAAATAGACATGATCCGTAAACTCAAAGACAGGATTCACGCAGGGATCCAGCATGTCGACATCCGACTTCACGATGGGCGGCACATAGGCGGGACAGTCCCTGTAAAGGTCCATCGGGAATCTCACAAAGTCCCTGAGCCCGCGACGATTATTTATCTCGACGATTTTCAGCACTTCGGCAGCGTTAGGTCCAACGGGTTATTCCTTCTCGCCGAACGCGAGGTCACCGGCATCACCCAGTCCGGGCACGATATACTTGTGGGGGTTGAGGTATTCGTCAACGGCGGCCACCCAGAGCGTAGCGTCCTCGGGCATGTGCTCCTGCAGGTAGTTTACAGCCTCGCGCGATGCGATTACCGAGGCGATGTGGAGCGTTTCGGGCTCTCCTTTGCTCTGGAGGGCCTCCCACGCCAGTTCCATCGACGAACCGGTGGCAAGCATCGGGTCGGCCAGAATGAGGGTTTTGCCGTCGAGTGTGGGCGATGAGATATACTCCACGTGTATGTCGAAATCGAAATTCTCGTCATAGTTGCGATAGGCCGACACAAAGGCGTTCTCGGCATCGTCGAACACGTTGAGCAGCCCCTGATGCAGCGGAAGACCGGCACGCAGGATAGTACCCAGCACGAGCTGGTCGTTCGGAACGGTCACATCGGCCACTCCCAACGGAGTCGTCACCGACTGTTCCTCGTAGTGGAGCTGCTTGGAGATTTCGTAAGCGATGATTTCACCGATTCGCTCGATGTTGCGGCGGAATCGCATCTTGTCGTTCTGGACATTCACATCACGAAGTTCCGCAATGAACCTGTTGACCACAGTGTTGGTCTGGGAAAAATCAACTACCTTCATATGAATTTTTTAATATATCGGGGCAAAGATAACGATTTTATTTGAAATGCGAACAAAATATTTGGAAATTCTTTCAAAAAACACTATCTTTGCTGCCGAAATAAAGCAATAACGAATCAAAACAGACCTCTTATGAAGAAAATACTTTACATCCACGGCTTTGCAAGTGCAGGTTCGACGGGAACGGCTGCCTCGCTCCGCAACCTCCTCTATGAGAAGGACGTGCGCGTCATCTCTCCCGACGTTCCCCTCTCGCCCCTTGCGGCCCTCCCCTACCTCAGGCAGGTGGTGGCCGACGAACATCCCGACCTCATCATAGGCACCTCGATGGGCGGCATGTATGCCGAGCAGCTCTACGGGACGCCCCGCATCCTGGTCAACCCGTCGTTCCACATGGCCCGTCTCCTCACCTTCCGGGGCCTAGGCAACCGCGAATTCCTCAACAAGCGCGCCGACGGAGCCACATCGTTCAAAGTGGACAAACAGATGATAGCGGAGTTCAAGGAAATCGAAAAGGGCTGTTTCTCGGGTGCAAAAGGCGACGAAAAGGATCTCGTGTACGGACTCTTCGGGCGCAACGACCCCACCGTCCACACCCAGGACGACTTCACAAGCCACTACGGTAAAGCCCACTTCACGATATTTGAGGGCGAACACCGGCTCAACGACCACATCCTCAAGACCGTTGTCGCCCCGCTGGCCGAGAAGATTCTGGAGACCCTCTAAATCCCCCTTAAAAGGGGACTTACCGGGCCGACGAAATCAGGATGGTGTATTATTCTCCCACGCGGAACCACAGCCGGATGTGATAGCCGG
>CAJOOX010000180.1 GCA_905236195.1 uncultured Bacteroidales bacterium | reverse complement strand
TATTTCCGGGCGCACGACTATGCCCGTCACAACCCATCTCATCATCATCAACGTGCTGATGCTGCTTATCACCAGGATTCTGGATACCCGCGGCCTGGCCGACCTCAACACTTACCTGGGTCTGCACTACTACGATTCCCCGCTCTGTCACCTCTGGCAATATGTCACCTATATGTTCATGCATGCCGATTTCGGCCACCTGTTCAGCAACATGTTCACGCTGTTCATGTTCGGCCGTCTGTTGGAGCAGGTTTGGGGGTCGGGCCGTTTCACGGTCTATTATCTGGTCACGGGCATCGGTGCGGCCATCACCCAGCAGGCAGCGTGGCGTTTCGGCGTCGTCGACAGTGAACTGGCCCGTATGCAGGGTGTGGATGCCACGCTCACCTATGGCGAACTGATGGCTCAGGCGCCCCACTATTTCGACCCGCTGGTCACCATCGGTGCCTCGGGTTCAGTGTTCGGCATTCTGCTGGCTTTCGGCATGCTGTTCCCCAATGCGATGGTATTCCTGCTGATTCCCCCGATGCCGCTCAAGGTCAAGTGGCTGGTCATCGGTTACGGTATCTTTGAACTTTTTGCCGGAGTGGCATCGTCGGGCGACGGAGTGGCCCATTTTGCCCACCTCGGCGGTATGCTCTTCGGTCTGCTGCTCATTCTGTGGTGGAGGAAGAAAGCCAAAGCCGATTTCTGAGTTTAACCTGAAAACCGATTCAATTGACACTCATCGATTCCTATAAAAATTTTTCCCTGCCCGGCAGGATTATCGCCATCACGGTAGCGGTGTGGCTGTCCACACAGTTGTGGCGTCTCTTCCTGGTGCTCTTTGTGGTCAGCGGCTACGACTGGCAGGACGCTCTGGCCCTTCACAGCAATCTGCGCGACTTCTGGCTCACGCCGTGGACACTTTTCACCTACATGTGGGTGCATGCCGACCTGGGCGTCAATCTGTTCCACCTGGTTTTCAATATGCTGTGGCTCTGGTGGTTCGGCACGTATTTTCTGCGTTGGCACACGGGTCGTCAGTTCCTGGGAGTCTATATCCTCGGCGGACTGTTTGCCGGCATCTTTTTCCTGCTGGTCTATAATGTCTTTCCCTATTTCGCGCTGGAGCGCCAGTACACCTCGCTCATCGGGGCCTCGGGAGCCATCTTCGGTCTGGTGGCGGCGGTGGCTGTGGCGCGTCCCAATGAGCAGATACAACTGAACCTCATCTTCACGGTTTTCCCGCTCACGATGAAGTGGCTGGCCCTCATCACGTTCGGCATCAGTCTGCTGAATATCTCGTCCAACACCGGCGGCATCGTCTGCCACATCGGCGGCGCTCTCTGGGGTGTGATTTATGCGTTGAGCGAACAGCGGGGCACCGACCTTACGGGTTGGTTCAATCGGACGGGCGACTGGATTGCCAACCTTTTCAAACGTGCACCCCGCATGAAGGCGACACCGGGCGGTGCCCGGCCTCCCTTCCCGGGCGAAAGAGCCAGGGATGTGGACTACAATGCCCGCAAACGGGCCCGCCAGGAACAGATTGACCATATTCTCGAGAAGATCAGCCGGCACGGCTATGATGCACTCACGGCCGAAGAGAAACAACTGCTCTTTGACGCCAGCAGGAAACATTGATTATATGACGCAGAACAAACAGAAGTCCAAACGGCAGACAGCAACGAAAGCGAAGTCCAAAGCCAAGACCTTCGGACAAAAGGTGCTTCAGGCCCTTGGAGTCACCTACCGTTCGGTGATGGCGCTGCTCACGCTGGTGCTTGTGGCTCTGTATGTCGGTTCTGCCTACAGCGACCACCTGAGCCCCAACGTGTGGGTATGGTTCTCCTACCTGAGCATAGCCTTCCCGGTCTTCTTCTTTGTGTCGATTGTCTGGACCGTCGTTCTGGCCGTCTTGCGCCGCTGGAAACTGGTGGTGCTGATGCTGGTGGCATTCTGTCTGACCTTCGAGCCCGTCACGCGCTACTGGCCGCTACATGCGGGCGGACAGGACCCCCTCACCGAGATTGTGCCCGACGAGGGCGAACCCCGCGCGATACGCGTCGATACCCTCAGTATTCTGACCTACAACACCTGCTGGATGGGGCAGACCCATCTCTCGAAGATAGAGGAGCATATCCCGGTGATGGATGTGGTGCGCCGTTCGGGCGCCGACATCGTGTGCCTGCAGGAATATGCATTCACGCTCACGCCGGGCGGCCATACCGAGACCCAGCTGCGCAATTCGGTGCGTGACATCTATCCCTACTACGATTATCTCCGTTACTACTATCGCAAGGCGATGGGTATCGCGGTCTTTTCCAAATATCCCATTCGCAAGGTCGAACGTATCGACAGGGACAGCAAGTCGTGGCTTGCCTCGATGTACTACGAGATAGACGTCAACGGCCAGCTTGTCGCGCTGGTCAACAACCATCTGCAGACCAACGCCATCAATCCCCGCGACCGGGAACTCTATGACGACATGCTCGAACACTTCGAGCGCGATTCCATCCAGCGGATTCGTTTCGGACTGGTCCGCAAACTCGGCCGCGGCTTCCTGTCGCGAGCCAGACAGAGCAACCAGATTATGCGTTATCTCCAGGCACGTTCCGCCCAGAGCAAGGCGCTTCCGCTCCTTGTGGTAGGCGATTTCAACGACACACCGTTCTCCTATTGTTATCAGACCATCCGCGACACGCTGTCCGACACCTGGCAGGACGCCGGATTCGGGCCGGGCATCACCTACAACCGGCATCATTTCTGGTTTCGCATCGACCACATCCTCCACTCCCGTCAGCTGCGTGCCCTCAGGACGCGGGTGCTTTCCCAATATAAATATTCCGACCATTATCCGGTGGCGGCTACCTTCCAGTTGCTGCCTCCCGATGCAATGGAAAACTAAACCCGTTACAATATGATTACCCCGCTGCAATACAACGATATTCCGTGGCTCGTCATCCTGTTCTTCTCGCTGCTGTACATCACCTTATATGCGATGCATCACGGCGGCCTGTTCTCCCGTCTTGCCGAATGGGTCCGCAATGTCAAGAACGAGCGCACCTTCAACGACAGTCTGTCCGCCACTGTCTGGGGTGTCATTGCCTTCACGGTGGCCTACATGTTCCTGTTCGGCTTACTGCTTTTCTGTGCCACCGGCGACAATGTGCCTGCCCTGTTGGCGCGTCCTGCGCCGGACACCCTCATTCGGCTGGGCCTGTGTATGCTTCCCGGTCTGGGCTGGTTCCTGTTCCATTGGTTCTGTTTCCACTGGACGGGTTATCTGTTTGGCATCGGTGGCAAGGTGACGGTTTTCAATCGGGTCTATCTTTCGGTTTACGCCCTTTCGATGCCTTTTGCACTGATGATTTTGCTGGCGTTGTTTCTGTTCCCGGTATCCTCTCATGTCCTCCTGATTTTGCTCAGCGCGCTCTTCATTTTGACCCAAATTGTCTGTATTTTCAACGGTTTTAGGATTTTTATGGACGATTTTGCATCGGGTTTCGTAATTTTTGTATATCTTTGCACGCTCGAAATCGCGCCGCTCGTCTATTTATATGCCAAATACAAGGGTGTCGCCTAACGTTTTGATTCAGATGGAAATAAAGAAAATCCTAATATCCCAGCCGCGGCCCCTGACCGAAAAGTCGCCCTATTTCGACATCGAACGGCGATTTGGCGTCGAGATGACGTTCAAGCCTTTCATCCAGGTTGTGGATCTCACTCCCAAGGAGTTCCGCCTTCAGAAAATCTCCATATCCAACTTTAATGCTATTGTGCTGACGTCGAAGACGGCTGCCGACCACTTCTTCAGTCTTGCCGGCGAGTTGAGGGTGCGTCTGTCGGAGGACATCCAGTATTTCTGTCTCAACGAACACATCGCCAACTACCTCCAGAAATTCATCGTCTACCGCAAGCGTAAGATCCATTTCTCGAAGGAGGCCAATCTTGAGGACCTTTCCTTGGTCATGAAGCGTCACAGCGCTGAAATGCGTTTTCTCATGCCTGTGGCCGATGTTCACAAGGAAGATCTCTCCATTTTTACAAAAGCCAAGGTGCAGCTCTCCACCGCTGTGATGTACCGCACGGTTTCATCGCAGATTCCACCCGAAGAAATCGCCTCCTACGATATGCTCTGTTTCTTCACACCGGCCGGCATCCAGTCGCTTTTTGAGAACGATCCCGACTATCGTCAGGGTGATCAGGCCATTGCCGTATTCGGTCCCTCCACGTTGCGTCGTGCCGAGGAAGCAGGTCTGCGTGTCGATGTGCCGGCTCCTACTCCCGAAATACCTTCGATGGCTTCGGCTATCCAAAAATATCTCCTCGAACACGAGGAGGACTAGATTCATTGGACCATTGGGACAATTTTACCATTGGGACAGTTTTCCCGCAGCGACCGACAACCGTGAAATAGTCCAAATGTAAAATAGTCAAACAGTCCAATTGTGAAATAGTCAAAATAGTCCAATAAACATGGCTGTTTATACTCTTCCCAAAAGCGAACGCCTCTATCTGCGTTCTTCCATCGGCCAGCTCTTTGCCGAGGGGAAGGGTTTCATGGCTTTCCCCTATCGAGTGGTGTGGCGCATCGTGCCCGCCGACGAGCCCCAGCCGGCCCGTGTCTGCATCATGACCGTTGCTCCCAAGAAGAAATTCCGTCACGCGGTGGACCGCAATCTTGAAAAACGGCATCTGCGCGAGGCTTACCGCCGCGCTAAACTTCCTTTGATAGCGCACTTCGAGGCTACCGGGCGACGTCTGGCAGTGGCTTTCGTTTGTGTCGATACGAAACATCATGACTATGCCGAGGTGGAACGTGTTATGCAGAAAATCATCGCCCGGCTGATGACCTTATGAGACATCTGTTCGAGTGGCTGCTCATTGCACCTATCCGTTTCTATAGGGCCTATATCTCGCCTTTCACACCGCCAACGTGCCGCTATACCCCCACGTGTTCGCAATATGCCATCGAGGCCATCCGAAAGCACGGTCCCTTCCGCGGTTCGTGGCTGGCCCTCCGCCGCATCCTCCGCTGTCATCCCTGGGGCGGCTCCGGCTATGATCCCGTCCCGTAATGAGTTTGGAGTAATGAGTTTGGAGTTTAGAGACAGTTGATAGTTTAGTGTTTAGCGTATTGCCGTGCGGACAATTGTCCAATAGTAAAATAACGAGATAATCTAACTTTAATATAATATTAAATTTAATATAATATTAAATAGAATAATGTTCCGTTGGTCAAATATCAGAATTGTTTTATTCTTCGCCCTTCAATTTTCGCTCTTCACCCTTGTCGCCCAGACACAGAGTGAGATCGGTTTGGGGTATGCCCAGACCTCTGTCAATACGGCAGTGTTCCGCAGCAGTTCGGTGGTCACTGACGGAGACTTCCAGTTCGCGGCTTACTATGATGCCGACGGCTATGTCACGCTGGCACGCCGTTCGCTGTCGTCCGACACCTGCGGGTGGGAAGTGAAAAAATCCCCCTATAAGGGCAAGGCGGCCGATGCCCACAATGTTATCTCCATCGGCATCGACGGCGGAGGTTTCCTTCATGTCTCATTCGATCACCATGATAATCCCTTGCGTTACTGCCGTTCGAAAGCACCCCATTCGCTTGAACTCGACACCCTCACTTCCATGACGGGCCGCGACGAAGACCGCGTCACTTATCCCGAGTTCTACCGTTTTGCCAACGGCGACCTCCTCTTTGCCTACCGGAGCGGCAAGTCGGGCCGTGGTAATCTTGTTCTCAACCGCTGGGATCTCGCCTCCCGCCGCTGGATACGTGTGCAGGATGTGCTCGTCGACGGTGAGGGGCGGCGCAGCGCCTACTGGCAGCTTTATGTGGATGCTGCCGGGACGATTCATCTGTCGTGGGTGTGGCGCGAGACCTGGATGGTCGAAACGAACCATGACCTCTGCTATGCACGTTCCACTGACGGAGGTGTGACGTGGACCCGCTCCGACGGCTCCGTCTATGACCTTCCCATCCGGCTCTCCACTGCCGAAGTCGCTTTCAGCATCCCGCAGCGTTCGGAACTCATCAACCAGACCTCTATGTCGACCGATGCCGGGGGACATCCCTATATTGCCACCTATTGGCGCGACTCGGCATCGCAGGTACCCCAGTATCGCGTCGTCTGGCACGACGGCAAGGCCTGGCATCAGCAGCAGGTCTCCAGTCGCACCACGCCCTTCTCACTCGCCGGCGGAGGCACCAAGATGATACCCGTGGCACGTCCCCGTATCGTTGTCGATGGCCGTCGGGCCTGGTATGTCTTCCGCGATGAAGAACGCGGTTCGCGTGTCTCCATGTACTATACCCGCAATCTGCGCCGCGGACGCTGGAAGGTGAAGGATCTCACCGATTATTCCGTTCACGCCTGGGAACCTTCCCTCGACATGGAACTTTGGAAGCGGCACCGTCGTCTCCACCTTTTCGTCCAGGACAAGCATCAGGGCGACGGAGAACGGCGCGTCGAGACGGAGCCCACACCTGTGCGTATTATTGAAGTCAGACTGTAATGCGAATGAACCGAAGTTCAGCGCCGTCCCGGAAGTCCTCTTTTAAGGGGGATTTAGAGGGTCTTCTCAATCTCATCCGTCAGTGGCAGCTGCTGGCTACCATTCTGTTCGCCACGACAGTCTATCTGCTTTTCTCCCACGTGCCCGTTCTGGAACCCGTGGGCGACACTGTAGGGCCGTTCCTCACGGGACTGATGCCATATATCATCTTCTCGATGCTCTTCACGTCGTTCTGTAAGATACGGCTTCCCGAGTTGCGTCTCCATACCTGGCATTTCGTTATTCAGGCAGTCCGCACCACGCTCTCGCTGCTGGCTGTGGGTCTAGTCTTTCTCATCGGCGACCCGGCTTGGAAGGTAGTGGGTGTGGGCATCTTTATCTGCATTGTTTCACCTACAGCTGCCGCATCTCCCGTCATCACCGAGAAACTGGGCGGCAATCTCTCTTCGCTTACGGCTTTCCTTGTGTTGGGCAACCTTGTCACCGCGATTCTCATTCCATTGCTTTTCCCGATGGTCAATCCCGGAGCCGACATGCCGTTCCTCGCATCGGCGTGGATGGTGCTCAAGAAGGTTTCGGCGGTCCTGTTGCTGCCCCTGGTGCTGGCCATTCTCACGCGCCTCTTTCTGCCGCGTGTGGCCGACTGGTTCCAGCGCCGCAAGAATCTCTCGTTCTATCTGTGGTGCACCAATCTCAGCATCATCACGGGTGTCACCTGGCAGAATCTTCTCCACAGCGGTGTACATGGCGCCATTCTTGTTGCTCTGCTCTTCATCCCGCTGCCGATCACGCTCCTGCTGTTCTCGATCGGTAAGGGGGTTGGCGGCTTCTATGGCGACCGCATCACTGCCGGACAGGCGCTCGGGCAGAAGAATACCTCTGTGGCCATCTGGCTGACGCTCCAGTTCCTCGATCCGGTGGCAGCCATCGCACCCGGTGCCTACATCATCTGGCAGAACATTGTCAATGCAGTCCAGCTCCACTGGAAGGAGAAATACGGTTATCTCAAATGGTAGGCCCTTTAGACTGTGTAGGATTTGTAAACAGCAAATGTCAAAATCGCGAATAGAGTCTTAAAAATATAGGAATTTGGAATTTTTCTGCGTAATTGTTTGTGCATTCCGTAATTCTTTCCTATCTTTGCAGTGTCAAATCAAGCAGACAAAGTACTGAGACTCACTATAGCGTAAAGTGTTAGATCTCGTGGTTCCGTCTTCGGACGGGGCCATTTTTTTGGGGGGGGGGGCACTTGCATAACTGCGTGGGTTAGCAGGTGACCCAGAATAGGCGTAATGGTTAATAGCGTAAATCATAGATGGTTAATAATTGATGAATGATAATTAAAGGATGAATGTGAATAAGTGATG
>CAJOOX010000179.1 GCA_905236195.1 uncultured Bacteroidales bacterium | reverse complement strand
TGTCAGTCAATCAAGGCACGATTGAGACGGGGCCGGGAAAAGCCCCTGTTACTTCACAATCTCTCCCTTGCCGTTCACAATCACCTTGTCATAGCCTGCGTCGGTGCAGATATAAAGGTCCTGGGCGATAGCCTGGATATCGCGATACAGGGGCTGAGTCACCACATGCCCCTCTGCTGTCATCAGACCCATATAATAATCTCCGGCCATGTAGGCCCTCAACCGGGCGATTGCCTGCGGGCGGTAGGTTTCGACATACGGCTCCGGCGATTCTGCGTCGCCGTAACTGTTGCGGGTGCAATACCTGATTTCGTCTTTCTCATACACGAGTGTCCGATAGTCTGTGATATAGAAGTCGTTGATGAGTCTCCCCTTCATGTCGTACTTGCGAATCGTGTGTTCGGATGTGGTCACATCGATAGTACCGTCACCGATAAATACAGTGCCGCCCGTTACGGTAAGGACGGGCTGCAACTCCCGATCAAGGACAGAAGTGATGTCCCCCTTTCGCAGCAGCCAGAGTTCATCGCAGGTGCTGTCTCCGATGTAATCATATACCATCGGCTCAACCAGCCTCCCTGTGGTATCCACGATACCGTAACGGGTTCCGTTGTGGGAATGAACCGCGCAGTGTCCGTCATGGAACACATACCCGTCGTCATAGGGATCGTACGGCAGCTTCAGGTCTATCTTCACCGCTCCTGTGCCGTCGATAAACTTGACGATACCCTTCTCCTCGACGGCAGCCAACCCGTCAGAGAAGACCCAGGCGTGGGTATATTTCGGACTGACAATCACTTCAGCGGTGTGCATATTGAAATAGCCGCGTCTCTCGCCGTTGCTGAAACACACCAGCGAATCATTTCCCTTCGGCTCGGCAATCCAATCCACGTCATCGATCAGTTTTCTTCCCGTTTCGACATTGAAAACATAACCGGCCTTCCTACCGTTTCCTGTGTGGTAGTAGATGTTGCCGCTGAGATATTGTGCCTTATAGCAGCTCGCGCCGCTGCATTCGTGCACCCATCCGTAACGTCTGCCCAACTCTTCATAAAAGCTCATAATGAGGACAAAAGCGACTATTGCCGCCATGATTGCGAAACTTGTGGCGAACAGCCCCCACACACACTTGGCAAACTTGCCGTCTCTCTTGTAGCCGAACAGTCCGAAGAACCATCCCAAAGCCTGACACACTCCTCTCCACAACACCGTGAAGAACATTTTTGCTGATACTTTTTCCATTTTCTTTGTTGTTTTAACGGTTCATTTACATGCTCGTTTTCTCGCCATGCCAAAACTCATGCAAGCATGGTTTTGGTCATTTGGCTTAACGAAAACGTTGATAATACAATATCTTTTTCCTGTTTATGAGTATAGAGTCAGGCAAGTAACCATTTCTATCAGCAAAGACAAAAAAATCCCGCCTCCGGAGAGACGGGAATTATCAAAAGAGCCGGATATTTACAACTCTTTTTTGGGATAGAGTTCGAACCACCAGGTGTCGTCATCCTTGAGCCAGCGCTGGAACCAGGCCATCTGGGTGAGCTGCCAGCGGTGGTTCTTGTCGGTGTCGGCGATGTGATGGTTCTCGCCGTCGAAGGCGATGAAGGCGGTCTCGCGTCCCAGGACCTTGAGGGCGGTGAAGAGCTGGATGCTCTCACCGACGGGCACGTTGGTATCCTTGGTGCCGTGGGTGAAGAGCAGGGGGGTGTGAATCCTGTCAGCATTGTAGAGGGGACTCTGATCGACATAGAGACTACGGTGGCTCCAGGGATAGCTGCCCGCCATGGACACCTCGCTGTAGGAATAGCCCCAATAGCCCTCACCCCAATAGGAGGTGTGGTCGGAGATGCCGGCATGGGAAACGGCACAGGCGAAGATGTCGGTCCGGGTCGTCAGATACTGGGTCATGAACCCGCCATAGCTGGCACCCATGCAGCCTATCTTGCGGGCATCGACACAGGGATGGGAAGCCGTGAATTTCTTCACAGCCTCGATGATGTCGTCGGCCACCTCACGACCCGCCGTATTGACATGCCATGCCGAATAATTCTGGCCGAAACCTGCAGCACCGCGCGGATTGACCACCAGCACGATATAGTCCATCGATGCCCAGACGGGAAAGGGCCAATTCTTGCCGAAATTGCGCGACGTAGGCATACAGCCGCCATAGTAATAGACAATCATGGGATACTTGCGGCCGGCATCGAACGAAGGCGGCAGGTAGTAGCGCGTCGTTATGGTCATGCCACGACGGTTGCGGAAGGTCCACTCGTCGCACGTGGGCATATCCACGCCTGCGAGATTCTCAGCGCTCAGGTCGGTGAGGAGCCTGGTCCCATCCCCTTCCTGAGAGGAAGGGAGACAGGTGCCGGCATAGACACGACGCTGGTTGATTGCCCCCTCCCCTATCATGGTGAACACGGGCGCGGTACGTGCCAGCCAGAAACTGTTGACCACCTCTTCGGGCTGGGCGATGCGGTCAATCCGACGGCTGTCGAGGTCGAGACTGTAGAGGGACACGGAATCCTTGTTCAAGGCCGTGAACCAGATCCGGCCGTCGTAGAACGAGAGGTCGATATCCTCAACCGAAGGATCGAAATCGCGCGTGAGAGCCGTAACCTGCCGGGTGGACAAATCCTGAAGGTAGAGCTGATAGTCGAAAGCGTTGGCAATCATGCCCTTGGGCACATTGCGGCCGATGCCTCCGAAACTGTCGGGTGTACCTTTATAGACGACCTGATTGCCGTCGCGCGTGAACATGGCCCCGGACAGGAAACCGTCGCGAACCACCAGCGTATCGACTTCGAAGGTCTCGAGATTCATCGTAAAGAACGACTGTACCGTGGAACTGCGATGCGTGACGCCGTTGTCAGTGATCGGCAGATTCATGTCCTGTTGGGACAGGAGAATCAGCCGTCCGTCGCGGGAGATGTCGTTGAGCCTAAGGTTGCGGTAACCGTGGGTGAGCGGCTGCAGGAGACCGTCGGAGAAACGGTAGAGCGCCAGCCGGGTGCGGTCGCGCCAGCCGGGCTGCCGGTCGTCGGGATTGAGTACCTCGTAGACGTTGGGGTCTTCGGCAGGCCCTTCCTCTTCGATGGAGAAGATGATAAAATCCTCGGTGGGAGAAAGTGTGATTTTGCCATCGGGCAGATGATCGGCCAATACGGACTCCTTCCCCGTGCGGGGATCGCGGGTCACAATCTCGCGGTTCTTCATGCGGGTACGTTCGCGCCAGAGCAGATTGCTCACGGGCATCCATTGCCAGTACATACCGTCGCACAGGGTCTCACCCGTACGGAGGTCTTTCACCTCACGGGTGTAGTAGCCCGAACCGTCGCTTTCGTAATGATAGTCGGACGAACGGTACATGGTGCCATCGGGCGAAATGTCGGCTCCGAAACTCAGGTCGGAGGCCCAGAGACGTTCAAAATCCAGCCGGTCCTTCCCATCGGACGGAGCGGATGTAATCTCAGCCATGCTGTCGGGGACGACGCGCACTGTGAATTTCTGTACGGAAGTATCGGCCATGGCACGGATGACGCACCGGTGGTTGCCGGGCAGCAGTTTCAGTTGGGACGTTTCGGCATCATCGACCGTGAGCTTGTAGTTTTTCAGACCTTCGACAATGACCGATCCCTTGCTGAACTTGGGAGAGCTGAGCGTGAAGCCCAACAGATGAATTCCACTGGCGGCAGGCAGCGAATCTAACGGCTGCAACGGCTGAGACTGAAGCGCCTCCGTATTGACAGCAGCAGAAAGCAGAGATTTCGCTTCGAAGGCTTTGCCCTTCACATCCACGCTGTCGAAGCCGACCGGAGACTTGACACAGAGGGGCCCGATGTGACGGAACTCCTGAATACGCAAAGTATCCGCCGCCAAAGCTTCTCCCCACTCCTCCCCTGAAAGGAAGGGTGAAGAGAACAGTATAAAAAGAGAAATGAGTGCTGATTTACGCATGATCTGTTTTTTATCTGAGGAGGACGCGTTCGCCATTACAGATGTAGAAGCCTCGTGTCGGATTCATAACCCTGCGGCCGGAAAGGTCGTACCACACCTTCTGTCCGGCGTTGTCGGGGCGTACGCTTGAAATAGCGGAAGACTGCCCTGCCGACAGCAGATAGTAGGGAGCCGGAGTGAAGACTTTGCTTCGGTAAATCCTGAGATAGGAAGTGTGGGGATCCAGCCATTGGCCTTCTGTTCCGATGAGATAGAAACCCAGACCGTGGGCCGCGTCGTTGCGGAACTCGTAGTTGTAGTAGCTCAGCTCCGTCTGCTCCGACCGTACCGTATCGCCTGTATCCGTGCCCGACAGACGGTCAATCTGCATCGAGACGGTCACAGCTGCCTCAGTGGGCAGAGTCCGGAACATGGTGTCGGACGCCGTCTTGAGGAGGAAGCCCTTGCCGGCGGGAATGATGTCGGATTCGAATTTCAGGAGCTGGACGGTATCCTGGTCCAGTCCTGTGGAATAGGAGCGCACATAATACATCTCGACACCCGCGGGAAGGGTCTGTTTCTTCGCCGTATAATAAGGCACATAATTGCCCAGTTCGGACGACGATGTCTTCTCTATCGAATAATAGAGCACAGGACTGTAGCTCAGGTGGGGCGGCTGGTTGTAGCCGCAGTTCTGCCAGACGATGGCCATGTCATAGACGTGGTCGTCGCGCAAATAGGGCAGCCGGTAGTCGGTGGGGATTGTGGTGGCCATGATGATGAGATACTGGC
>CAJOOX010000178.1 GCA_905236195.1 uncultured Bacteroidales bacterium | reverse complement strand
TCGTTTTCTCGCCATGCCAATCTTCAAGCAAGCTTGAGATTGGTCATCTGGCTTAACGAAAACGTTGGGTGTGAAAGCCTTTGTTTATCCTACGACTCTTTCAACTGTTGAAGCGTGTTTTGAAGTTCCATTTCGCT
Organism: uncultured Bacteroidales bacterium; assembly: GCA_905236195.1. Lineage (GTDB taxonomy): Bacteria > Bacteroidota > Bacteroidia > Bacteroidales > UBA3663 > Liminaster. The sequence continues at coordinate 10,123 of CAJOOX010000178.1, read as the reverse complement.
GGTGATGAGTACATCGCGGGCCTTCGAGCCTGTGTAGGGACCCACAATACCGGCAGCCTCGAGCTGGTCCATCAGACGGCCGGCACGGGTGTAGCCGATGGCGAATTTGCGCTGTATCATGGATGTCGAACCCTGGCCGGTGGCCACAACAAGTTCGGCAGCCTGGTCGAAGAGCGGATCCAGCTGGTGGAGGTCCACCTCCTCGCTGGCATTGCTTCCGTCGCCGTCCTCGACGGGCGGGTCGGGCAGATAGAACGCATGCGTGTAGGATGGCTGGGCCGCGATGTAGCGGTTGATTTTGTCCACTTCGGGCGTATCGACAAAGGCGCATTGCACACGTTCGAAACGGTTGCCTGTCGAGATGAGCAGGTCGCCGCGACCGATAAGGTTCTGGGCACCGGTCTGGTCGAGGATGATCGAGGAGTCGATGCTCTGTCCCACGCGGAAGGCGATACGTGCGGGGAAGTTGGCTTTGATGATACCCGTGATAATCTTGGCCGACGGGCGCTGGGTGGCAATAATCATGTGGATTCCCACGGCACGTGCCTTCTGGGCGATACGGGCAATGGGAAGCTCGATTTCCTTGCCGGCTGTCATAATCAGGTCGCCGTACTCGTCCACAACCACGACGATATAGGGCAGGTATTTGTGATTGGTGCCGGCCTTCGAGCCCGAGGGAGCAACAATATGCTTGGCGGGATTGAGTTCGTGCTTGATGTACTTGGCATTATACTCCTTGATATTACGCAGTCCGGCATCCTTGAGCAGCGCATAGCGGTCTTCCATCTCGAGGACGACGCTGTTGAGGGTCGAAACGACCTTGCGCACGTCGGTGATGATGGGATCGTCCTCGCTGGGCAGTTTGGCCAGATAGTGATTCTCGAGTTTGGAATAGATGGAGAACTCCACCTGCTTGGGGTCGATGAGGATGAGTTTCAACTGTGCCGGATGTTTCTTGTAGAGCAACGAAGTGATTATCGCATTCAGACCTACCGACTTGCCCTGACCCGTGGCGCCGGCCACAAGCAAGTGGGGCATCTTGGTGAGATCGAAGGTGAAGACCTCATTGGTGATGGTCTTGCCGAGGGCCACCGGCAGTTCCATCTTGGATTCCTGGAACGCCTTGCTCTCGATACAGGAGCGCATCGAGACGGTCTGCGGATCTCGGTTGGGCACCTCGATACCGATAGCCGACTTGCCGGGAATGGGCGCGATGATGCGGATTCCCGACGTGGAAGCGATGGACATCGCAATCTCGTCGGAAAGGCTTCTCACCCTGGAGATCTTCGTACCCGACTCCAATACGATTTCGAACAGCGTGATGGTGGGGCCGACCATCGCATTGATGCTCTGTATCTCGATGCCATAGTCCAGAAGGGTCTGACGTATCTTGTTCTTGTTGGTCTCCTGTTCCTCCATATCCACCGGGATATCGTTGTTCTGATAATCCCTGAGGAGCTCGAAGCCGGGATAGCGGAAGTCCGGCAGTTCAGATGTGGGGTCGTAGTCTGGCTGGTCGATGACGGGTTTATCCACGGTTTCGGTTGTTCCGGCCTCAACCGTGAATGTCGGGTCGTCGGTTTCGGGAACGGGAATTACCGCAGTCTCGGGATCGCCGGGATCATCGTCTTCTTCGGACGTAGGGAGAGGTTCGGGATTCCGGGGAGGCAGGGGCTCGAAGACACGTTCCTCCTCCGTCACGACCGGTGTTACCACAGGCTCTGATGCATAGATGGTATCCGAATCTGTGATGCCCTCTGTTGTTTCCACTTCCTCAGCAGCTTTGGCTTCCTCAGCCTCCCTTTGGGCAGCAGCCACCCGCTCCTTCCTGAGCTGGTTGAGATGCGCGGGCCAGTCCATCACCTTGCGGGTCATCTCGATCGTTGCCTTGAACGTGAACAGCGAAAGCAGAATAAAACCGCCGAGAATGACGATAAACGTGCCGGCCCATCCGAGGTTGGCTGCCACCAGCTTTGTGAAATCGTAGCCGTGGGCGCCGCCCAGATAAATGAAACTGTCTTCATAGAAACGGATGAGCAGGAAACCCAATGCCATCGAAAGCCAAATGGCCCACAATGAAACCAGCAGGAATTCCAATACCATCATCCGAATCGGCTCGTTCTTGATGAGACGGTAGCCCAGATGCAGGAAATAGGCCACGAAGAGGAAGGCGGAAACACCAATCCAGCGGTTGATGGCCAACTCGGAAACGACAGCACCAAAGGTGCCCATCCAGTTGGAGATACGGTTACCTACGGAGGTGAGTTTCGACCATGAGAGATTCTCGAGCAGCGCCTGGTCGGCTTTGCCCGTAAACAAAAATGAGAGAAATGCAAGTCCCACAATGGCTGCCAACAGAAAAATAATCATCCCCACGACAAAGCGGGTACGGTCGCTTCTGACGAAGTTTTTGGTCCGCTGCCACAGAGAGGGTCCTTGGGATTGAGCCTTTGCAGTCGTTGACTTTTTAGTTGAATTAGACATTATTATTTGAAATTAATTAGGTTCAGGGAAAATCAATACTTGCGCCAGAAAAGGGGCGTAAACACGATGAGGAGCGTAAAAATTTCCAGACGGCCCATCAGCATGGCAAACGCAAGCAGCCATTTGCCGGCATCGGGCACCGAGGCCCAGGTGAAGGCGGGACCAGTGAGCCCCAGTCCCGGGCCGGTGTTGGAGAATGCCGAGATGGACGTGCCGAATGCACTTTCGATATCGAGGCCCAGCATCTGAAGAATGAAATTCATCAGGAAAATCAGAATCACATAGATGGCAAACATCGCCATCACTTTATAGATAACACTTGTGGGCACAGGCCTTCCATTCAGTTTGACGATAGAGACCTGACGGGGATGAAGCATACGGGTAAAGTCGCTCTTGATACTCTTCACAAAAACCGCAGCCCTCACCACCTTCATACCTCCTGCCGTCGATCCGGCACAGCCGCCGCACATCATCAGCACGAATGTGGGCTGCCAGAACAGCATGCCCCAGGCGTTGTAGTCGAAATATTCTGCCTGAAATCCGCCCGACGAGATGATGGTCATCACGTGGAAGAAGCTCATCCTCAACACCGTCAGGAAATCCGGATTTTCGCCGCCCAGAGCCAGGAGCTGTTCCTGAGATACCCAGTCGACGCTACGGACGGCGCTGGTCATCACGATGAACAGAAGAGTGAAGGACAATACGATGCGGACAAACCAGCGGAACTCCTCGTCGCGCCAGAACATCTTCCACCGCCCGATACCCGCATAATAGAAGAGCGAGAAGTTGAGCGAAGCAATGAAGAGAAAGATGGCCACCACATACTCCACATAGGCGGAGTGGTAGAAAGCAAGCGAGGCCTGATGGGGCGCAAAACCGCCGGTGGCAATGGTCGACATCGCAACATTCACGGCATCGAAGACCGACATCGGACCCAACGAGAGCAGGAAAATCAAAACAAGGGTCAGCATCAGATAGATGCCCCAAAGGCGGCGTGCCGTACTCTGGATTTTGGGACGCAGTTTGCTGCCGCCCAGTCCCGTCGTTTCGGCATCGAACATCATGTTGGCACCCGTTCCGCCAATCAGCGGCAGCAGGGCCAGCGAGAAGACCACGATACCGAGACCGCCGAGCCAATGGGTCATAGAACGCCAGAAGAGGATTCCGTGAGGCTGCGTGTCGATATTCTCCAGAATGGTGGAGCCTGTTGTCGTGAACCCCGACATGGCCTCGAAGAACGCGTCGGTCAGGTTGTCGACCGTACCGTACAGCAGATAGGGCACCATGCCGAAGAGGGAGAATATAATCCAGGCCAGCGACACGATGAGATAACCGTCGCGTTTCTCCATTCCGTGTTCGCGTTTACGGCCCGACCACCAAAATCCGCTGCCCGCCAGGAATGTCAGCACTGCCGCAGTTGCCAGACACCACCAGTCGCTGTCGCCGCATGCGAAATGGTAATAGACAGCCACACCGGTGCTCACCGTCATGAAAAAGGCTTCCATGAGGAGCAATACACCGAAGACGTAGCGGATGAGACGATGATTCATAGAGAGGTCGGAATAATGGAATCTTAACTGAGGAAGAGTTTTTCAGCCTGCCGTATCTTTTCGTCACGACAAACCAGCACAACGTGATCGCCCGGCTGTATCTGTGTATCGCCTCCGATGGTGTAACCGACTCCGTCGCGCACCATACCGCCCAACGTGACATCCCGGTCAATCCTGAGGTTCTTGATCATATCCTTCGTGATATACGAATCCGGCTGGGCCTCGAGTTCTGCCACCTGGGCATCGACGAGCGAATAGACCTTGGCGGATGTTTTGTCGGCATCCAGCAGCATCTGATAGATGGATGCTGCCGTCAGCAGTTTCTTGTTCACCGTGGAACCGATGTTCAAGTTGTCGGCAATCGTAATGTATCCTACATCTTCGATTTCGGCGACAGTCTTACCCACGCCCAGCTTCTTGGCGTTCAGGCAGGAGAGGACGTTGGTGCCCGAATAGTCGCCCAGTGCCACGAAACAGTCGTTGCGGGTGAGGTGCAGTTCGGAGAAGACCTCCATATCACTGATGTTGCCCTGGATGACATGACAGCCCTTCACGAGTTCGAGCAGCTGTTCACAGCGCTGGCGGTCCTCCTCGACAAAGACAATGTCCATATTCTTGGGAAGACAGAACGAAGCCTGCACGCCCATACGACGGCCTCCCATGAAAACCACCCTGCGGATATCTTTCTCCTTCTTGCCGCACACCAGACGTACTGCATTCTGCTGGTCGGGGGTGGTCATAAAGAATACGATATCCTCGGCTTCCACAATATCGGCGCCCGACGGGATAATCAGGTTTTCGCCGCGCTTGATTGCCGCCACATGATACTGTTTGCTGTGCTCCCTGCCGAGTTCCATCAGTTTCTGGCCAACAATCGGAGCTCCCGCCCTGACCTTGACGCCAAGCAACAGGAGTGCGCCCCGACAGAACTCGACCGACAGACGTGCCCAGGGTGTGGCTATCGCTCCCGCTATGGCCTGACCTCCCAGATATTCGGGATAGATGAGACTCGACACTCCTATTCGCCGGTAGAATGTGGTGGAATCCTCTTTCTGCAATTCGTAGTTGTCGATACGGGCCACTGTTCTGCGGGCGCCCATATTGGTGGCCAGCAGACAGGCGTGGATATTGACGCTCTCGACAGGTGTCACCGCAATGAAGAGGTCGGCCTTGTTTACCTCTGCCTCACGCAATGTGGCTATTGATGTGGGAGACCCCAACAGCGTCATGATGTTCAGGAACGCAAGCTGGGAGATGCGGTCGGGATCATCGTCAATCAGTATCACATCCATATTGTCTCCCGAGAGGAGTTTGGCCAGATGTGTACCCACCTCGCGGGCGCCGGCAATAACGATTTTCATGCTGTCAATATATTAGCGATGCTTTGGGCATCCATTCCACATAGTTTCCACAGTTCGGACACCGTGCCCTGTTCGATGAACTCGTCGGGGATACCCACCCTCAGGACTTTGCCTTTGTAGTCCTGGGCACTGGCCTCTTCCAGCACAGCCGAACCGAGTCCGCCGTTCAGGGTACCGTCTTCCACGGTCACAATGGTTTCGTATTTCTCAAAGACATCCTTCAGCAATTCCCGGTCGAGAGGCTTGAGAAAGACCATATCGTAGTGGGCATAGCCTTCAGGCTCTTTCTGCTGAGCCTCGGCCAGCCGGATGGCTTTTTTCACTTCCTCGCCGATGGGTCCCAGCGAAAGCACGGCTTTGCTGACAGGCGCAGCTGGGGCATCGGCACGTTTGCCGTCGCTCAGACAGACGCCTTTGCCGACAGGAAGTTCCTCGAGACTGCATCTCCAGTCTACCCTGGAACCCCGGCCGCGGGGATAACGTATCATCCAGGGACCGTCGTTCCTGTAGGCCGTGTACATCAGTTTGCGCATCGCATATTCATCGATGGGCGAGCAGATGGTCATACCGGGAATCGCGCGGAACACGGGCAGGTCGAAAGCACCGTGATGGGTAGGCCCGTCGGCGCCGACCAGTCCGGCACGGTCCAGACAGAACACTACATGGAGGTTCAGCAGCGCCACATCGTGAATCACTTCGTCGATGGCTCGCTGCATGAAACTCGAGTAGATGTTACAGAACGGGATCTTGCCTTCTTTGGCCATACCGCCGGAGAAGGTCACAGCATGTTCCTCGGCAATGCCCACATCGAAAGAACGCAGCGGAAAGGCCTCCATCATGATGTTCATCGAACAGCCTGTCGGCATGGCGGGAGTGACACCGATGATGCGTTTGTCCTGCTCGGCCAGTTCGACGAGGGTGTGGCCGAACACATCCTGGAAGCGGGGCGGCTTATTGCTTTCGTCCTCGGTCAGCCGCTCCCCCGTATCGGGATCGAACTTTCCGGGAGCATGCCAGATGGTGGCGTCTTTCTCGGCGGGCTCGAATCCTTTGCCTTTCACCGTACAGATGTGCAGCAGTTTGGGACCGTTCAGATCTTTGATTTTCCGCAGGGTATGAACCAGAGATACGACATCGTGACCGTCCACGGGACCGAAGTAACGCAGGTCGAGACCTTCGAAGATGTTCTGCTGATGGGACACCATCGCCTTGATGCTATTGGTGAAGCGTATCATGCCGCGCCGGAGCGCATCGCCCATCAGGTGGAAACGACGCATCGTCTTGTAGGCATGCCACCGCAGCTGATTATAGCGGCGGGAGGTCGAAATCCGGGTCAGGTATTTCGAAAAAGCTCCCACGTTCTTGTCAATAGCCATCCTGTTATCGTTCAGGATGATGAGCAGATTGTTGGGATGTGTTGTTGCGTTATTGAGTCCCTCGAAAGCCAGACCGCCCGAGATGGACGCATCGCCAATCACTGCCACAACTTTGTTTTTCCTACCGTCCAAATGGCTGGCCACAGCCATACCCAAGGCAGCCGATATCGAGTTTGAAGCATGTCCTGCGGCGAAGGTGTCGTATTCGCTTTCAACTGGCGTGGGGAACCCCTTGAGTCCATGCAACTGACGCAGGGTGTCGAACCGTTCCCTGCGTCCGGTCAGTATCTTGTGGGCATAGGCCTGATGTCCCACATCCCAGACAATACGGTCGTCGGGTGTATTGAACACGTAATGGAGAGCCACCGTGATTTCGACCGTACCGAGGGACGATGCGAAATGTCCGGGATGCGCCGAGCATTCCCGGATGATATATTGACGCACAGCTGTACAAACATCCACCAACTGGCTTTCAGGCAATTGGCGCAAATCGGCGGGATAGCCGATTGTTTTGAGGATGTCGGTCACGTTGTCTTGCATATTGTTTTCCGTCGTAATTTTTCAGTTGTCGTTAGTAGAAATGCTGTCGCGCAGCACCAGCAGCGATTCCGGGCCCATATTGAAGAGCAAATCGAGAATGCTCATATTGGGCAGGAAGGGTTGCCGTTCCCCGCAGATCTGCCAATACGGGATGTTCCGGAACTCGGGCAAGGCCTGTCCAATCGGACGTTTCGGATGGAGGGTTTCCCTCAGATCGCGCATCCCTTCGGCAGGCTCGGTATATTGCGTGGAATATTCCACCTCGGGCTGAAACCCTATCAGTTCGCAAATCTTGCGTCTCAGGGCCTCGTTCAGCCCTAAAAGTGTCTCTGTCTCACGCTGCCAGACGGGAGCCAGTTCATCGATGTAATATTCGTAGAACGGCGTACGTCCGTAAGTACTCATGATAGCGACGGCATGCTGGTGACGCCATTCGCCGTGGTCCGAGAGCCGGATTTCCCGGATGGGACATTTGATACGTGCACCCTTCTCGACATTGATGCTCAGCATCAGCGGACCCTGTTCCGACCCCAGGAAACAGCGGTTGCGGTAGCTCTGTTTGTTGTAGTTTTCCTGCGTCTCGATGATGACCTTAGGCGCATGATACAACACAGCATAGTAGGCTACAGGGGCCAGATAGGCAGTCGAAAGCAGGAACGTATCCTTCATCACAGATTACCCAGTTCGTCCGACCCTTTGATTCGTTTGAAGAAGCGGTCCTTGAGCAGGGAGCCTGTTTCCGGATCAAGCGAGAACCAGACAAAGAGCGGAGTTCCCACGATGTGGTCCTCGGGCACAAAACCCCAGTAACGCGAGTCGGCCGAGTTGTCGCGGTTGTCGCCCATCATCCAATAGTAGTCCATGCGGAATGTGTAGCTGGAAGCTTCTTTGCCGTTCAGGAGCCACTTGCCGCCGGGAGCTTCCTCCAGCGTATTGCCTTCGTAATTGCGGATACAGCGGCCGTAGAGCTCCGCATTCCAGGCATTCAGCTCTATGCTCTCTCCCTTTCGGGGAATCCAGATGGGGCCGTAGTCCGAACGTGTCCAGGGATTGGTTTCCGAAAGCGGATATACATAGTCCTGACCGAAAATTTCTGCCGGCTGGACACCCACGTACTGAACGGTGGCCGTCATCGACTCCAGCCGTTCTTTCATCTCATGTGTCAGGAGGGCTGAATAGATTTTGCCCCTGAATTCTCCGGTGAGGGAATCCGTTTCCAAACCCAGCGTCATAGCCAGTTCCGTCTTGGGGAAGTTGGGCACCGCATCGAAATCGTTGTGGTCCTCGTCATAGACGCCCAGTTTCTTCCAGGTGGACGCGGCGATTTCCTTGCCGGGACGGGTGGCGATGAAATACCGTTGCTGGGCATACTGCGGCGTGGGCAGCGCCTTGCCGTCGATGTGGATGACATTGTCAATAATCTGCAGCGAATCGCCCGGCAGACCTACGCAGCGTTTCACGTAGTTCTCCCGGCGGTCGACGGGGCGGTAGATCAGTTTGCCGAACCGTCCTTTGTGCATGGCTTCCACACCGTACTGGAAACGCAACTGATAATAATCTGCCGAGGGCATATCGCTGGCAACGGTGTCGCCCGAGGGGTAGTTGAACACTACGATATCATAGCGTTCCACCTTGCCAAGACCGGGCATTCGGCTGTATTCCAGCAGAGGTTTGTCCAGATAACTGTCGCCCAGGTTGATGCCCAGGATATCAATCGTGTTGTGGAAGATCGGCAGCGAGAGGGGCGTCATCGGGATGCGTGGTCCGTAATTCACTTTCGACACCAGAAGATAGTCGCCGGCACGCATCGTCTTCTCGAGCGATGTGGTGGGGATTTTGAAATTCTGCACAAAGAAGTTCTGCAGAATCCACACGGCCACAAGGGCAAAGACAATGGCATCCACCCAGCTCATCACGCTGCGCAGAAATCCGTTTTTGATGTCCTTCCACCAGGTCCACGGAATGAATCTGGTCCAATAGACATCCGCCACAAAAGGGATGGCAATCAGCGGCACCCAGGAACCCATCCATAGGGCAAAGAGAGCCACCGCCAGGCACCAGAGGATACATTTTGTCTTCTCGCCGACAGTCATTGAACGGTTCAACCCGCGTTTGATTTCTTTCTGTTCTGACATATGCTTGAATTCTTTTAATCAGAAAGGCATGAGGTCCGACATGTTATAAACACCGGCCTTCTGTCCGGGAAGGAATTCGGCAGCAAGCACCGCACCGAGAGCGAAACCGGCTCTCGACTTGGCGCTGTGGGTCAGCGTGATGGTATCCACGGCGCTGTCCCAGACGACGGTGTGAATGCCTGGCACCTCGCCCCGGCGGTAGGCCGTGATGGCCATCTCATCGTCCTTGGGACTCCGGGCTTCCACATCGGCCAGGGTCTTGCCTTCCGGCACCTGAGCGGTTTCCATCCACGCATTCTTGCGGTCCAGTTCGCCCAGGATTGTATTGGCCAGGGTGATAGCGGTTCCCGAGGGGGAGTCGAGTTTGTGGATATGATGGGTTTCCTCCATCGTCACGTCGTAGTCGGCGAATCCGTTCATGATTTTGGCCAGATAACGGTTCACAGCCTGAAAGATGTTCACTCCCACCGAAAAATTGGTGGCATAGAAAAGTTTGCCGTTCCCGGCTGCCACCTCGGCTTTCACATCCTCCAGATGGTCATACCAGCCTGTGGTACCCACCACGATGGGCACACCGGCGGCCAGTGTCCTCGAAATGTTTCCAAGCGCCGTCTTGGGGGTTGTGAATTCAATAGCCACATCCGCACTGCGGAAGGCTTCGCCCTCCATGTCGGCCT
>CAJOOX010000177.1 GCA_905236195.1 uncultured Bacteroidales bacterium | reverse complement strand
TGCCTAAGGGATTGGGTTAAACAACGTTTTTTATTAAAAGTCAATCCCGCTCTCAGCTGCTTCTGAGGGTGTGGGAAACTTGAATTATTATTGACTCATAGGCCCTACAGACAGAGAATCCAGAAGGGGTTCCCAAAGAACGGAGTCCCGTAAAACAGCATCCCGAAGCATTACAGCATTGGCAGTAATTATCTTTATTTTTTTACGCTTGGTTCTTTCTATCAGTTGTACACAAATGTCTCTGCGGCCTAGTTGTTTATACATCATGTATGATTTATACAAAGGATAAAATTTCGAAGGACACATATTGGAGGCCAATAGATAATGCGGCGCAGCTTTGTCAAAATCTCCGTTGCATTCGAACAGCTTTGCATATAAATATTCTTGGTAATAATCATGTAACAGATTTCCTCGAAGACGCACTACATTCTCAGCCCTTTTATACTCTCCGGCATCAATCAAGGATTCAGCAAAAGTGTATAGATAAAACTCGTCATTCTTCTTTACGAGGAAGAAATCATCTAACAAGGGAATAGCATTTTTGGGATTCATGATTCTGGTGTTCTCAAATGTCCGATTCCAAGTAATTTCTGTTTTGACTAAGGTTATGGTATTGATGACAACTGCCAAGGCCCCCGACATGCATATCAACAATATGAGTTTGCGATATCGGTTTTGCCTTATGGTTGCATTCAAAGCATTGATAATAGAAGCAGAAAGAATGAACCAAGTAAATGGATAATGAAACGGATACGTACCCACAGAGAGTATGAGAAGAAGAATAAGACTCTGACAATAACATGCCATCTGGGGTATCCGAAATACAGTTCGAAGTAAAATGAAATATACGAAACTCACTATCATTAGTCCTATCAACCCTATATTAGTACAAATATAGAGATATTCATTGAGAGGATGGCCTATGTTGTCTGCCAATAAAGCATAGGGCGATGTTGGATTTTGAGCGAAGAAGGCAGCTTGGTGAGGCATATAGAGAAGAGAGAATCCATTCAGCCCATTTCCTTTCCATGGACTTTTCCCGATGATTTCCAAGGTTTGAGAAATGATAAACAAGCGGCCTTCCGTTGACTGTGCTTTATACAAAAATAATATTACCGTTGTAACGGCAGCCAATATCATAAGTGTCCATTTAAGTCGTATGGCGATTTTTAAATTCACCAAGAAATAACCCATAAGACACAACATTCCAATTCTTGACTGTGTTGCACACATTGTAATCAGCAAAATGGTTGTTGTAATGAATTTCCAAGGAAGATTGTTTTGGTAGCGTATCACGAAGGGTGTCGATAAAACCAAAGCCGTAGCTAATCCGGCAGGGTTGTCAAAAGTGCCCGACATATACTTCTCATGAGAAGAGAGGTAGGAAATCCAACTGAAGATAATAAGAATACAAATATTGCAGACGATGCAGGAAGTTTGATACCGGAGAGATGGGAATGTGACTGCGCTATTGAGTAGTCTGAAAACAGAGAACAGAAGAATAAAAGAGGCTCCTCCCAAACATCCGAACAGACGTTTGGGAAGAACCCACATTTCTATAAACGTGTCACTTACAAAAAGCAGAAGAAATGTCACGGTAATAAACAACAGGCTGTGGACAACGTTTTGCGGAAAACTTTTACCACCAAATCTGTTCTCCATCTTCATAAGTGAAAATTCTTTCTTCATGTCCGCTTGTCTTATTTCTCAGCCAATACAAAGAGCCAGAAGGAATCCCATTGTATTTTAGTTGATGGCAAGTCGCCGTCTGGATACCGGCGGAAATCCACTTGTCTTCTTTCCAATAAAACAATTCATACGTGTTGCCCGGAATAATGTAATTGGTATCACTCCGGGGGTACAGCCGGACTTTTGTCAAAGTATGATGATTGTGTGGTCCTAAATCCAATCCGACATAGCCGACAGAATCTCGTTCTTTACTGAAATATGTTTCCAGGTTTCCATCCATAGCCGCCAAATAAGAATGTGGATTATCAGGGTCAGGAGTTGGATAACCAATTATATTTCCATTTAAGGGATGTATGGGTTCATCTGGATTACTATGTCCATAGAAGGAAATTTCCGCAAGGTCGCCCACCCGATAGCTCACAGGTGTCCAACGTATATATCGATACTTCCTGCAAACTTCTTGGGGAATCTCAATTTCTGTGGTGTCAATCGGAATAAACATTAGGTCATATAGAATATGTTTACCTTGGAATTGCGGATTGTCGGCTCCTTCGATTCTTGACCGCTTGACTTTAATGGCATGATATGTCATTCGCTTGAAACGGGGATATTTTCGCAACAATGTCATTTCGGTGGTTTTGTCAGCCGACGCATTGAGACTATGCATAGTCCCCAGTGTGTCTAAAAGGAATGGCAATGCTGCGGGAATAATCTTGCCGCTATCATAAAATGCTACGAGATATACTACATCACCCAGCATGTTGTTAAAGTGCATCTGACGGTTTGCAATATCGCCATACCAGATGGGAATCCACTCTTTATTGTCAAAGACGCATATCACGCCATGTCTTTTACTCCGTAATAGAACAGAATTGTTTCGAGGATAGGTAATATCTATGTCTATATTGAAAGTGCGGCCATATTGTGCAGAAACATCTTCTGCACATGGGTCAAGAAGGGTTGAAGGTATATCAAGTGTGTCATACTCTCCGACCGCATGGCGGGAAAAGGTATGGCGGAGCACTTTGGCGGGCTTGTATTCGAGAATCGCACTGTCCGTTTCGAACGGATTGAATGGATAAATACGGTCATCCCGAAGGAGAAGAACGTTCCATTCATGATTGCTGCTGCGATTGCCCCACGCCGGCACATAGTCAATTGCCGTAGGAATCCCCAGCGAACGCATAACCTCGGCGCAGAATATGGCATTCTGATGGCAGTTTCCCTTCAGTCCCTTTTCCATAACAGAAATCGGCAAATCATAAGAGAATTCGGGGATCCGTCCTCTTATTCTTCGATTCATCTTTATATAAAATTCTTCCCTAAAAGCGTTCAGGAAGTTACGGGGACACGTTGAAGTGTCTCGTAACAAAGAGTGGTTATGGAGGTAAGAGTCTCTGTATATACATGGAGTTTCATGTGCGACACGATAGGGCAAGACATAATCATAGAAATCTGTGTGTTTTGCAGATGAAAAAATAGGGCGTTGTTTCCATGCCCGACAAGCAAGTTCTGCGTTCCGACAGAGAAAGTTCGCCGTCAGTTTCTGCGCATCTGGAATCTTCCCGATTTGTTGTGGCTCCGTACTGTAGAGGCTGTCCCAAAGGTTCTCCAAAAACTTGTCGTTTTCATTTTTTAGGCCAAGCTCTTTCCATTGAGACAACGTCTGAAAGTACTCCGCATAATGATTGATGACAGTATCCTGATAGGAGTATTTGCCATACATATTCTCCAGCAAAAAGGATAAAGCCATAGACAATGTGTCATTGTTAGAGTCCTCAATAGCCGAGATTACTTTTCCCAATTCCTTACGATTCCCATCTGCTTCTTCCAAAGTCGCGGAATATGGAGAGTTGCATCCGGTGAAAACGCCCATAACATACAAGCAGATAATCAGACCTTTATATTTCCTCATAACTCACGGGGTACAATATTGAAGGTTCGATGGACGGTATTCCCATATCTGTTCCAGCCGTTGAGTTCAATGATTATCGGCTCGTGGGCATCGGTCACTGAGAATGGTAGGTGGATTTCTCCGGCAGCGTCCGAAAGCAGGGAGGGATTCCAGTAGAGTGTGCGGCCACACAGTGGTTCATCGCCAGAGAGAAGTCTCAGGTTCTGCATCCCGAAGGTTGCTGCAGCCTGGTACCCGCGATACATAGTCTCGAAATAGGATGGCAGGTCATAAAACCTACCCTTGGGCGGGCGGATGAATTCGGGATTACGGGTGACGTCGAATTTCTCGGATATATACCATCGGTCAAAGGGATGGAGATACCGTTCGCGGTCATAGACATCCAAATAGAAATCCACCGTCTTGTATCGGCGGCCATTGTAGAAGAACCGTTCGGATGGTTTCCCGTCAGAAGTTACTTGCCCATCGACGGTCACTCTCAGGCCGGAAGACTTGAATGCCGGGATTCTTACCATGCTGGCAAATTTCATATAGGTCCACGCATCGCTGGTCAGCATGGACGTGTTCCAGGAACAGAAAGTGGTGAAATCCACGAAATCATAGCTTGCAACAGGACGAACCCGAACGGAGTCGGTCGCCGTCGGGGGCTCGATGTGACGATGGACAGCAAATTCGTCGTAGTCAATCTGTCGGGGGCGCGGCCACATGAAATCGTTCGTAAAGTCTATGGCAAAATGATCTTCCGGAAACTTCCTAGACATCAGTTTCCAGCGGTCGATGCTGTCCAACGGAGTCTTGTCCCATGGCTCCAGAACGCGAATCCTCACCTCATGCGTGCCGGTAACAGGAGGCATGGAGAACTCATATAGCCCGTTATGTTGGATGGGAATGATGCTGTCGGAGAAGTGGCGGTTGTCATAACGGACTTCACACTCCAAATAGTAAGTTTGACGACGACTTTTCCGGCCCGGGTATGTGAGACGGAAACGTCCCTGGAGGGTAATCCCCTTCTCCATGTCCGGCTTGCGCTGGAGCTCTGTGGAATCCTGAGCGAACCATTCCGGACGGGTCAGAGCCAGCCAGTCGTAGCGCCGCCACTGCTGCTGCATCAGGAATGGTTGGATGGACTGTTCTATCCCTTCGGGAAGATAACCCTTGATGTCAGAGGCGAGCGTCATATAATCTCGGATGCCGCTACGTCGGGCTTTATAGGGTCTGGCTGCCAGGCCTCTCACCGACACTGAAACGGCCACATCGGGGCACGCTTGTCCGTCGCTGTCAACGATGCGGATGGCCGAATCGCCAGTAATCTCCGAATGGAGCGTTAAGTTCGGAGAATCTGGAGTATAGAGAAGCCGGTCGGCCAACAGTCCGCCATTGTGGTCAGTGACGATAATCTGAGCGGTTCCTGCAGGACAGTTCTCGGCAGGAACCTCGACAACGGCATCTTTGACGACGGGCATCGTCATCCGATAGCATACCTTGCCCCGGGAAAGCAGGGCAATATCGATGTCCGGGGATTCCAGCTTGCTGCAATGGATGCTGACATTCCATCCTCCGGCAATGGAATCGCATCGCAGAGCCACACCGCCCTTTTCCGGCTTGGGCAAGTCGAATCCGTAGCTGTGACCCAACCATTCGAAGGAGAGTTGCTCTTTGGGATTATACTCATAATCCGTTTCAATGACACCCTGTCCGAAACGGTCAACCTCCACTGGACGGGACGAAAGTCCGTCCGAAAGGAAGCAGGCTGGCTGAATGCGCTTGCCGTTGCCGTCCCTGAGGGTGAAGGCAATGCGACAGGGCGCGCCCTCAACACGGTGTCCACCCTCCGGGGAGAACACTGCCGTAACATCCTTGAAATAGGTCTTGGGGAGTTTTTTGCCCACCATAGGGCGAAGGGGCATCAGCGAGTCGCTACCCTGCATGAAGACAGGTACAATCTGGGAAAAGATGCCGGGAGCCTCATTTTGCACCACCATGAATCCGATATTCCCCCCTGAACGGGTCTTGCTGCGTACCCGTTCGAAGTCGAAGGGGTCGGAAGGGTCGTTGAAGCGGGTCATCCAGGCAGTATAGGCGCGCACTTCGAAATGTCCCGGATTGTAGAGTGTGTCGTTGAGCGACAGATAGCCGTTGGCCGTTCCGAGGTCGGTGATATAATGGCGGTTGCGGGTCAGGAAGACGCCTTCCTCGGTCAGCAAATCCACATACAGCACCCGGCTCCCGTCCGTAGGTCGCAGAGTCTGCGCATCGGCCACATATGCCGCATACCAGATGGTGTCGCCTATATGATAGGTCTCATTGTCGAGATGCAGGAAAACCTTCTCCTGCGGATTCTCGCAGGTGAAGGTCTCATAGGACGGGTAAAAATCCTCGGCATT
>CAJOOX010000176.1 GCA_905236195.1 uncultured Bacteroidales bacterium | reverse complement strand
TCGGACTCCGATGGACTACAGCCAGTGTGCGAAGCACATATATCACAGTCAAGGGTTTCTTGGTTTTTATTTATAATGAATCAGACTGACACGGGGTTTTGCAGGTGACCCCGGAAAACCGGAACAAGTACTAGGAAGTCCTAGGAGAGCCTAGGAGAGCCTAGGAGACCCTAGGAGAGCCTAGGAAACCCTAGGAAACCCTAGGATACCCTAGGATACCCTAGGATACCCTAGGATACCCTAGAATAGACTAAGATAGCCTGAAAAAGCCAAGAAAAAGTCCTGAAACGTCAAACTACCCCGCCTTTATCCCCGCCTCTCGGCGTCTATTTCTTCGCGGAGTTTAGCTACCTCTGCGCGAAGCGCCTCTACCTCGCGGTGGAGTGCAGCATTCTCTGTCTCAAGCTGCTGCATATAGGCGTCCTGCTCTTTGCGGTAGCCGGTGCGGGCGGCGTGCATGCGCTCTTTGATGCCTCCCTCCTTGACAAAAGTCTCCTCGAGTTTAGCAATATAGGCGCACATCATGCGGTCTGTCTGATGACAGAGGGTAAGTGCCATGTTAGCCATCTCCTCATCATCCATCTTGGACAGAAGCGGTTCGTAGTCACCATAGTCATTATGATTCCTGCAGAAGGAGCGCAGTTTCTTCTGTCGTTCGCTGTTGGCTTCCCAAAGCATGAGATGATGAGTGTTCAGATAATCGTGATAGTCGGAGCGCAGTTCCTGGAGACTTCCCCGCGCCACATTAAGCAGTTTGAGTTCCATCTCTGAACTGGTCAGTCCATCCTCCGATCCCTCTACAATATTCTGTTTGCCGCTCCGCGCTGCCTGCACCATCTGGTCTACCGTCCTGTCCCCGTGAGCAGGGAAAAAGCGCTTGCAGAACTCCACCGTCAGCTGGTATAGTGTGTCGCTCTTGCGGTAGAAGTAGAGATCTTTCCATACAACCGCCTTCTTTAAGACCTTGCCGTTTGTGTTATATTTCATAGTCTTTTTCTTTTTATAGAGTATATTGAAAGAGTTTTTTATAGTCTAGGAAGTCCTAGGTGACCCTAGGATAGCCTAGGATAGCCTAGAAAAGCCTAGGAAAGCCTAGTTTTTCTTCCTGCCGTGCTTGAAGACGAAGCGGACGAGTAGGAAATTGACGGGCACTACAATCATATAGACCGGAATGGGAGCCCAATCCTCGGGAATCCCAATCCAGATGAAGAGATTGAGGAAGAAGATGTGGAGCAGGTAGTTGACGCCGTGGGCGCCCATCATGCCTCCGAGTTTCTTCCACGAGGGAGTGGTATGGAATGTCCAGTAGGACGTGAGGCAGAAGTTGACGATGAAACTCAGCACATAGCCCAGGCTGTAGGCGATGTTGACGGGCAGCCATCTCTTGGTGAGGAGATAGATGCCGTAATGAAGGACGGTGGATATACCGCCCACTACGGCGAACCGCATGAATTCGCCTGTCCAGAGGGATTTTCTGTTTTCCTGTTTGCTTTCCATCAGTTGGCGGGATTGCAAAATATGTGGTTAAAAAATCTCCACCCCTCGCAGGGTGGAGACTGTCAGAGTAGCGTCAGACCGGGGATTACTCGGTTTTTCCGTTTACGGAATAGATGTAAGCCTTGCCTGACGATGTTTCATAGGTTGAGCCGTACTTGGTGAGCTTGCCGCGCAGGAGCACCTCGTCGCCGACGGCAATGGGGTCGTTACCCTCCACCCACTTCTGGTTTCCGAGCCAGAGCACGCGGTAAGCTTCAAATTCTTCGGCTGTGCCGTCGTCGCTGATCCAGAAGGTAGCGTTGCCGTACTGGGCGCTGAACTGGCTGACAATCGAGCTGACTTTGCCCTTGACGAAAACGTCGGAGGAAACGCCGTTGTCGATGGCAGCCTTGGCACCAGCGCTGTTGAAGGGAGCCTCGAGCGAGCCCACACCGTTCTCGTCGGTCGTTACACCGTTGAGGCTGTAGATATAGGCGTTGTTGCCGGAAGTCTCGGCGATGCCCTTATAGAGCGTCAGCTTGCCGCAGATGATTACCTCGTCACCCTCGGAGATATTGGCGTGACCCTCGGTCCACTTCTCGTTGTTGAAGAAGAGCACGCGATAGGCCTCGAAGTCGAGTTCCGTGTCGGGCACGAGCTTGTTGTCGTTGCTCACGGTGCCGTGATATTCACCGTCGTCGGAGATATAGAATGTGGCGTTGCCGAAGGAGCCGAACTGTCCGTTGTTATCAATCTTCGAAATCTTGCCTTTGACATAGAAGTCGTTGGCCGTAGCGCCCGTGAGCGACTTGCAGTAGGCAATGGCGTCAGCTACAGTGAAGGGATTGGTGAGTGTGCCGGACAGACCCATCTGGCTTACCGTAGAGGTGAGCGTGGAGCTTGCCGAACCCGACTTGGAGGTGAACTCAATGACACCCGTGCGGGCAGCCTCCTCGGTGTTGGGAGCCACGTGGAAAATCACATTCGTCGTGGAGTCGGTCTGTTCGATGGACGAGATACCGATCCAGGACTTGGCGTCCTCAGCCACAGTGATGGAGGGCACATCGCCCGTATAGGAGTAGCGTACCATGAAGTCGCCGCCGTTGGCATCGAATGCTGCGGTCTCGCCTTCCTCGATCTTGATGAGCGACTTCTGGATGGAAATCACGGTCACGTCAACCATCTCGATGGTAGAACCATAGACGGTGGCAGGACCCTCGACAGTGATGACGTCGCCCACGGTGAAGCCCCAGCCGTTGGTGCCGCTGATGGGATAGGCGCCCTTGTTGCCCTTCTTGTCGAGCGTACCATAGATATAGAGCGTACCGGTCTCATCCTGGATATTCCAGTTGCCGTACTGGTTGTCGGGATTGCTGACGCAGACACCCTTCACACGGTAGTTTCCGTCGGGATTGGCGATAACGGCCGAGATGGGCGAAATGGGAAGTTCCACCTTGGCTGTCACCTGCTGCACGTTGATGCGCTGCGAAACGACATTGTCGCCCAGAACATTGAGGAGCACCGTAGTGGTACGGGTCTCGGAAGCTGCTCCGGCCGTGAATGAAAGCTGCTTGACGGAAGCATCGCCGGACATGGGCGAAACCGTGAGCCATGCGGGAACGGAGGCCTCGTCGATGGCCCAGACACCGGTGGCCTGGAGGTCGATGGTGACAGTGCTGCCGGCAGCGGGGAACGAAACGTAGGCTGACGACACCTTCACCTCGCTGAGGTAGGTGGGTTCGAAGTCCTCGCTGCACCCCGTGAAGGCTGTGCCTAAGACGAGGGCGAGCAGGGAAGAAAGAATATATTTCAGTTTCATTGTTATGATGCTGTTATTAGTTGAAGATATACTTTACGCCGAATGATGCGAACCAGCACTGGCTGAGGTCATGGTTGCGTGTCCATGTCTCGGTCTGGCCGCTGATGGACTCGGGTGTGGAGAAGGTAGCGAAGCCCTCCTTATCAACACCCTCGTACTTGAGGATGCGTGCCTCGTTGCCGATCTCGGGATTGAGATGCTTGGAAACGCCCCAGCTGGAGTTGAAGAGGTTGAGCACGTTCTTGATATCGAAGCTCAGCTGGATGGTATGCTTGGTCTTGGCCACATTGAAGTTGAAGTCATGCTTGTAGCTGAAGTCGATGCGGTGCACCCAGGGAGAATAGACGCTGTAAGCCTCGGCATACTCGCCCTGATGATCCTTCAGGTAGTCATCCTTGTGAACATAGGCCATGTAGCGGTCGAGGTCGTCCTGGCTCACGAAACGGAATTCGCCTGTACCGACGCCCACTTCGTTGTCGGTGGGAATATAGACGGCATCATAGGAATATCCGTCGTTGTTCATGTCGTTGGTGAGCATGTAGGAGTACTTGTAGCCGCCGCGCCAGGTCTCGTAGATGAACGAGTAGTGGTTGTTGGCCTTGTCGTGGATGGTGGCATCGACAACGAAACGGTCGGGTGTCACGTTGAGCGCGTTGTGCAGACGGATGTTGTTGGGACCCTCGACGGTGGGCACATAGGTGAAGGCGGACTCGGCAGCCGAACCGGGCATGGAGGTAATCTCCTTCTTTACCGTGTGCGTATAGGCGCCATAGATGGAAATCCAGTCGGCGGGCTTCATGTTCAGCTCTACGCTGGCCATCCAGCCGTAGCCCTTGGAGGTGTTCTCAAGCATGAAGGCCTTGGTTCTGCCCTCGCGGAAACCGTTGTGGTAGAGAGGACGGTTGTCGGCACCGTTGAAACGTGCGAAACCGCCTACCGAAGGAATGCTCCAGTCGCTGATGCAAACGTCGTTGACGGTCTTGTTGAAGATACCTTCGGCCGTCACAGAGAACGGGAAGTCAACGGGGAACTGATAGTCAACTGCCACCGAGGTCTTCCACACCTGAGGCATCTTGAAGCCGGGATCGACAGCAGAAATACTGCTGGGAACAGCTCCGGAGGCCGGTGTTACGGTTGTGGGAAGATTGAACTGGGTGGTGATGAAGTCCTGAAGGGCCTGTGCCGTGGGATAGCCGTTGGCATCCGTCACGAGACCGCCGTTGAACTTGGTCATATCAACCTTGCTGGCATTGAGCTGTGCCTGATACTGAACCAGACCGCCGTTGGTGGGCATGTTGGTGAAGAACACGAGGGGCAGACGGCCTGCAAAGAGACCCGTACCGCCGCGCACCTTGAGGGTCTTGTCGCCAAAGACATCCCAGGTCACACCCACGCGGGGAGAAATGGTGACGCTGTTGTCGGGCCACTTGCCGGTGTCGATGTAACGGAGATTGCCGTTGCCGTCGTAATAGTCGCGGCCGAGGATACCGGAACGCACCTCCTGACCATTCTCGTCGGTGTAACGCACGCCGTTGGTGATCAGGTCGTCGTTGTCGAAGAGGAGCCAGTCGAAGCGCAGACCGTAGGTCAGCTTGACGCGGTCGGTGATATCCCACTCATCCTGGGCATAGATGCCGGGGCGGTTGAAGGTGACGCGTGCTGCGGGGCTCGTCTCGCCGTTATAACCATAGGTGAGGCAGACGATTTCGGGAGTAGCACCCGTGAGGAAGTCGGAGAGGCTCTTGTAGCGGTAGTAGCCCGAGCCGTTGCGCATGTACTGGTTGTCGGCCATCTGGTGTTCGAACACCACGCCGGCCATCAGTTTGTGGGAACCGAAGTAGTAGGTGGCATCGTCCTTGATGTTCCAGACGGTGTTGTGAACCGCATTGTTCCAGGTGAAGAGCTCGTAGCCGAGCGACATGTAGATATTCTCGGGATCACCGCCGGTGATGTCGCCGTCGAGGATGTCGATGTGGGGGAACTCGGACGAGTTCGTACCGCGGATATCGTCCAGCTTGGAATAGGTGAAGAGCAACTGGTTGGACAACTTGTCGGAGAAGCGGCTGTTGAGGTCGGCTGTGAACGACTTGACGATGTTGTCCTGGGAATACATATTGTTGGCGAAGGCCATTGAATACTGAGAGGTACGCGAGCCGCTCATGCGCGTGCCGCCGTCCATTGAAGAGGCATTGGGAGCCGACCAGCGGGTATTCTTGGTCTGGTTGTAGCGTACGGCCAGATGATGCTTGTCGGTGATATTCCAGTCGAGACGGATCAGGAACTTGTAGTTCTCCTCGTTGGCGGGGAAAGCGGTGTAGGAACCTGCATCATAGTTATAACGGTCGGCCACGTGATTCTTGACCGTCTCAAGGTCGGCCAGAGTGGTGCGCGAGATGTAGTTGTTGGCATCGGCCACTCCGTTTTCAGAACCGCGCCAGCGCTGGGGAACGGTGGGAGTTCGCTGCCACTCGGCATTGGCAAAGAAGAAGAGTTTGTTCTTCAGGATAGGACCGCCCAGAGTGAAGCCCCAAGTGGTCTGTGAGTCCTTCTGACGGGCGCCGTTGATGGTCTCGCGCTCGATGGCGTCGCCTCGCATGTTCTCATTGCGGTGGAAGACGTAGGCCGAACCCTTGAAGGTGTTGGTACCCGATTTGGTGATGGCATTGACAGCACCGCCCAGGAAGTTGGTCTGACGCACGTCGAAGGGAGAAACGACAAGCTGCATCTCCTCGATGGCATCGATAGAGATAGGATTGCCGCCGCCGGGGAGACCGTCGTTCAGGCCGAAGTTATTGTTGAAGTTGGCACCATCGACCGAGAAATTGCCCGTACGGCCGTCGGTTCCGCCGAAGGTCATACCGTTGCCGCCGTAGGGAGAGAGGCGGGTATAGTCGGTGATGCTGCGGGTGATGGTGGGCAGCGAGGTGATTTGCGCTGCCGAAATGTTGGTCACAGCGCCGGTCTTCTGGGTAGTGAACTTGGACGCTGTACCGACAACAACGGCCTCCTCAAGCAGGGCGGCACTCTCCTCGAGATTGCACGAGAGATCAAACGTCTCGCCGAGTTCAAGGTTGATGTTGTTGAAAGTCTTAGGCTCAGCGCCTACGTAAGAGATAACTACGGTGTAGGGACCGCCGACACGCATACCCTGGATCGAGAAACGACCCTTGTCATTGGTGATGGTGCCGTACTTCGTGCCCGAGGGAACGTGCGTAGCCACAACGTTGGCTCCGATGAGTTCGCCTTGTGCATCGGTTACCTTACCTGCTATGGCAGACGTAGTAATCTGTGCCCATGACATAGTGACTGTCAGGAGCATCACAAGCAATGTCAATAATGACTTCTTCATTTTGTTGATTGATTAGTTATGAAATAAAATTGAAACCTTTGATTCTTTTTTATTTTAATAAAAACAGAAGGGATCCCCCCTGCATTTACTCTGCAAAGATAGCAGGTTTCAGGCACTTGGCAAAGCGTTAAATTGTTTAAATTTCCCTTTTAACAAATTCGTCGTGAAAACTGTTAAAATTTTAACAGATTTACAAGAAGACGGAGTTAATCGGTGCGGTGCCACTTGGGAAAGCTCCCCCCCCTTACGGGGGATTTAGAGGGTCTTAAAAAAAAGCCCCACACGGAGGAGGCCATGCGGGGTGAACAGTGAATGTTGCGGGGTGAACCGTTACTTCACCTTGTCAACAATTGCTTTGAAAGCTTCGGGATGATTCATTCCGAGGTCGGCGAGGACCTTGCGGTTGATATCGATACCGGCAGCGTGAAGCTTGCCCATGAGCTGAGAGTAGGAAAGGCCCTCGAGACGGGCTGCAGCGTTGATACGGGTGATCCAGAGAGCACGGAAGTTGTGCTTCTTGTCACGACGATCGCGGAATGCATACGTCAAACCTTTTTCCCATGTGTTTTTAGCAACGGTCCACACATTCTTGCGGGCACCGAAATAACCTCTCGTCAAATGGAGGATCTTCTTGCGTCTGTTACGCGACGCTACGTGATTTACCGATCTTGGCATACTTAAAAATGTTTTGTGGTTACCGCGTCAGCCGGAGCTGAACTTTCGGAGCGGTTGTCCTGTTAATGTTTGGAGAAATAACTTAGGTGAGAGAGATTTTAACGCAGGCAGAGCAATTCGCGAACGTTCTTCTTGTTTGCATTGTCGAGGATGGCAAATGCAGTGAGAGTACGCTTCTGCTTCTTGGTCTTCTTCGTCAAGATGTGGCTCTTGTAAGCATGCTTTCTCTTGATTTTACCTGATCCGGTAAGAGCGAATCTTTTTTTGGCACCGGAATTAGTCTTAACTTTAGGCATTTGTAAATGAATTAAATATATAGTTAATAATAGCGGCAGGGAGCGTCGGTAGTGTGGCTCCTGTGCCTTTTTTCGGATTATTCGTCGGCAGCGTCCTCAGCCAGCTCGGCGGCCTCACGGGCGGCCATTGCTGCATCCTCGGCAGCCTGTTCGGCGGTACGCTTGGGCTTCTGTGCTCCGGGTTTGGGCTGGAGCATGATGATCATGCGTTTACCCTCGAGCACGGGTTTGCCTTCGAGTTTGCCGTAATCAACCAGTTCTTCGACAAAGCGATTGAGGATGGCCTCGCCCTGTTCCTTGAAGAGGATGGAACGTCCGCGGAAGAAGACGTAGGCCTTGACCTTGGCACCGTCGGCGAGGAAGTCCATTGCGTGGCGGAGCTTGAAATTGAAATCGTGGTCGTCGGTCTGTGGTCCGAAACGGATTTCCTTGACGACTATCTTGGCGGCCTTGGCCTTAATCTCCTTGGCCTTCTTCTTCTGCTGATAGCAGAATTTCTGATAGTCGATGACGCGGCACACGGGCGGATTGGCCTGGGCGGCGATCTCTACGAGATCCAATTCCTGCCGTTCGGCGATGCGCAAGGCTTCCCCGATAGAATAAATTCCGGGTGTTACGTTGTCACCCGTGAGGCGGACTTTATCGACGTCGTTAATCTGCTCGTTGACGCGATGCTGGTCTTTCTCCTTGCCGCGGTTGTCGCGTTCGTCCCTTCTCTGTTGCAGTTTCGGACCCTGAGGTTTCGGGCGATAGATGCCTTTTCCTCCTTTTGAATGGTTGTTGTTAGCCATTAATTAGCGGTTGAGTTGTTAATCTGATTCTCGACTTCCTGAACCAAATCGGCTGCAAAGATAGCGATTTTTTTCGAACCTTCATCACCTGCGCCCTGTTTTCTGATGGAAACTTCGCCATTTTGTTGCTCTTTGTCACCTACAATTAACATATAAGGCACTTTTTTGAGCTCATTGTCGCGAATCTTACGCCCGATTTTTTCGTTGCGGTCGTCGATGAAGGCGCGGATTCCGCTCTTGTCCAACTCTTTACGCACGCTTTCGGCATAGTCGTTGAACTTCTCGGAAATGGGCAGGATGGCCACCTGGTCGGGAGTGAGCCAGAGGGGCAGTTTGCCGGCGGTATGCTCGAGCAGGACGGCCACAAAGCGCTCCATCGAACCGAAGGGTGCACGGTGAATCATCACGGGCGTCTCTTTCGAGTTGTCGTCGGTGGTGTATTCGAGTTTGAAGCGCTGGGGCAGGTTGTAATCGACCTGGATGGTTCCGAGCTGCCAGCGGCGTCCGATGGCGTCCTTGACCATGAAGTCGAGTTTGGGTCCGTAGAATGCGGCTTCGCCGATTTCCTCGCGGGTCTGCATGCCTTTCTCGCGGCAAGCCTCGCGGATGGCATTCTGGCTCTCCTCCCAAATCTCATCGCTGCCGATGTATTTCTCCTTGTCGGCAGGATCGCGCAGGGAAATCTGTGCCTCATAGTTCTCGAACTTGAAAATCCGGAACACCGCCTGGATGATGTCAATCACATTTTCGAACTCCTTCTTCACCTGGTCGCGGCGCACAAAGATGTGGGCATCGTCCTGCGTGAAGGTGCGCACTCGGGTCAGACCGTGAAGCTCGCCGCTCTTCTCATAGCGGAACACCGTACCGAACTCGCAGATGCGCAGGGGGAGTTCCCTGTAGGAACGGGGCTTGGAAGCGTATATCTCGCAATGGTGAGGACAGTTCATGGGCTTGAGCATATATTCCTCACCCTCCTCGGGAGTCTGGATGGGCTGGAAGGCATCCTTGCCGTAGTGGGCCCAGTGGCCGGAAGTGACGTAGAGCTGTTTCGAACCGATGCCGGGCGTAATGACCTCCTGATAGTTGTAGGGCTTCATGAGACGGCGCAGCAGGTCCTGCAGACGCAGACGCATGTCCGTTCCCTTGGGCAGCCAGATGGGGAGACCCTTGCCCACGCGGTCGGAGAACATGAAGAGTTCCATCTCCTTGCCGATCTTGCGGTGGTCGCGTTTCTTGGCTTCCTCGATCATGACGAGGTATTCGTCGAGTAGCTTCTTCTTGGGGAAGGTGATGCCGTAGATGCGCGTCATCTGTTCGCGCTTGGCATCGCCGCGCCAGAAAGCGCCTGCCACATTGGTAATCTTGACGGCTTTGATGATACCAGTAGAGGGGATATGGGGGCCTCGGCAGAGGTCGGTGAACTTACCCTGGGTATAGGTCGAGATGGTGCCGTCCTCGAGATCCTGGTCGATATGCTCGCACTTGTAGGTCTGGCCGGCAGCCTTGAATTCGGACAATGCATCGGCTTTGGAAACCTCGCGGCGGATCAGTTTCTCGTCCTGACGGGCAAGTTCCATCATCTTGGCTTCTATCTTGGGGAAATCGTTCTCGGAGATAGCCACACCATTGGCGGGCATCACGTCGTAGAAGAATCCGTTTTCCACTGCGGGACCGAATCCGAACTGGATGCCAGGATAGAGTTCCTGGAGGGCCTCGGCCAGCAGGTGGGCGGATGTGTGCCAGAAGGCGTGCTTGCCCTCGTCGCTATCCCACTTGAAGAGTTCAATCTTCGCATCGCTTTCGATAGGACGCGACAGATCCCACATTTCGTCGTTCACTTTGGCTACAAGCACATCCTGTGCTAAGCGCGGGCTGATTGACTCGGCCACTGCGTAGGGCGTTACGCCGCCCTCAAATTCCTTGACGCTCTGGTCAGGAAAGGTGATTTTGATCATTGAATTACAACTTTCAATTGAATTTGTTTATAATAAATAGGAGTCTGATGCCACCTCCTTACAACGGGGAAATTGACAAAAAGACGGCGCAAAGATACTATAAAAATTTCACATATCGGCACAAAAACACAAAAAAACACAAAAAAATGTAAATTTCCGCCCTGCTCTGCCGTTTATTTAAGCAAAAAGCTGTATCTTTGGCACGATAATTGAATTCTATGGACCATAATTTCATTTCCGTTTCAGATTTCACGAAGGAGGACATCCTCTCCCTTCTGCACGATGCGGCCTTCTTTGAGGCCCATCCCAACTCACGCCTTTTGGAAGGCAAAGTGGTAGCCACACTCTTTTTCGAGCCTTCGACGCGCACGCGCCTCAGTTTTGAGACCGCAAGCAACCGTCTCGGCGCCCGCGTCATCGGCTTCAGTGATCCGGCTTCGTCGTCCACATCGAAGGGCGAGACGCTGAAGGACACCATCAAAATGGTTTCCAATTATGCCGATGTCATCGTGATGCGCCACTATCTGGAGGGAGCCGCCCGCTATGCCTCCGAGGTGACCGACGTACCCATCATCAACGCTGGTGACGGTGCCAACCAGCATCCCTCGCAGACGCTGCTCGACCTGTACAGCATCTGGAAAACCCAGGGCACGCTCGACAACCTCGACATAACGATGGTGGGTGACCTGAAATACGGACGCACGGTCCACAGCCTGGTGCAGGCGATGTCGTTCTTCTCCCCCAGGTTCCACTTCATCGCGCCCCAGCTGCTGCGGATGCCCAACGGCTACCGTGACTTCTGCCGCCGCCACAGTCTGCCCTTCGACGAGCAGGAGGAATTCACCGAGAAAGCCATCAATGAAACGGACATTCTCTATATGACCCGCATCCAGCGCGAAAGGTTCAGCGACCCGCGCGAGTACGAGCAGGTCAAAAACGTATATTGTCTCAAGAATGCGATGTTGGAAGGTTCTAAACCCAACCTGCGAGTACTGCATCCCCTCCCCCGCGTGAACGAAATCGCCTATGACGTGGACGACAATCCCAAAGCCTATTATTTCCAACAGGCCCAGAACGGCGTATATGCCCGCCAGGCGATTATCTGCCGGATGCTCGATATTCCGGTCGGCCGCTAATTTCCAGAAAT
>CAJOOX010000175.1 GCA_905236195.1 uncultured Bacteroidales bacterium | reverse complement strand
GTTCCCGCCTATATCATCAAACAGAACAACCTCAAACAAGGCGATGTGATTGAAGGTCCGATTCGTCCGCCGCTGATGGGAGAACGCAACTATCCGTTGGAAGATATCACGGCAATCAACGGACGCGAGCCATCTTTTGCCAGAGACCGTGTTCCCTTCGAACATCTCACACCCCTCTTCCCCAACGAGAAGTTCAAACTCTGCAACGGACATGACGATACCGCTGCATGCCGCGTGATTGATATGTTCGCTCCCATAGGCAAGGGCCAGCGCGCACTCATTGTAGCGCCACCTAAAGCCGGCAAAACAGTCCTGCTGAAACAGATAGCCAACGCTATATCAGCCAACAATCCGGAGACCTATATGATCATCCTGCTCATCGACGAACGTCCGGAGGAGGTAACCGATATGCAGCGCAGCGTGAAAGCTGAAGTCATTGCCTCCACTTTCGACGAACCTGCCGACAAACACGTACATGTGGCAGACATCGTTATCGAGAAAGCCAAACGCCTGACCGAATGCGGTCATGATGTGGTGATTCTGCTGGATTCCATTACCCGTCTGGCCCGAGCCTACAACACGGTATCCCCCTCGTCAGGCAAGGTATTGTCCGGCGGTGTGGAAGCCAACGCCCTGCAGAAACCCAAACGTTTCTTCGGTGCTGCACGAAACATTGAAGGCGGCGGTTCCCTTACCATCATAGCGACAGCGCTGATTGAAACCGGTTCGAAGATGGACGAAGTCATTTTCGAGGAGTTCAAGGGAACCGGCAATATGGAACTTGTACTGGATCGCAAGATTGCCAACAAGCGTATCTTCCCCGCTGTGGATCTTCTGGCATCATCTACCCGCCGCGACGACCTCTTGCTTGACGAAAGCGTTTCCCGCCGCATGTGGGTGTTCCGACGCTTCCTCTCCGACTTCACTCCCATCGAAGCTATGGAGCAGCTCACCAAGATGCTGGAGAACACCAAGAACAACACCGATCTCCTGATGTCGGCAATGAGCAAATAAGACCACCCTGCAATGATTAGCATCGAACACTTAACGGTCGAGTTTTCTGCTCGGCCGTTATTCACTGATATCAGCTATGTAATCAACCGCAAAGACCGGATTGCCCTGACCGGCAAAAACGGTGCGGGCAAATCAACAATGCTGAAAATCATAGCCGGTTTGCAGACTCCTACCTCCGGAGCTGTCAACAAACCCAAGGACATTACCATCGGCTACCTGCCCCAGGTGATGAAACCCGCCGATACCACCTCGCTCAAGGAAGAGGCCGAAAAGGCATTCGTCTCCGCCAGTAACATGGAAGAAGAAATCGAAAGACTCACCCGGGATCTGGGAGAACGTACCGACTGGGAAAGTCAGGCCTACCAGGACCTCATAGACCGGCTCTCCGACCTGAACGAGCAGATGGCTCTTACAAATACGGGATCGCAGGAAGCCGAAGTGGAGAAAACCCTGTTGGGTCTCGGCTTCGAAAGAAAAGATTTCAACCGCCCCACATCGGAGTTCTCTGGCGGATGGCGTATGCGCATCGAGTTGGCCAAACTCCTGTTGCAGCGCCCCGACGTACTCCTGCTCGACGAGCCTACCAACCACCTCGACATCGAGTCAATACGATGGTTGGAGAAATTCCTGTCCAGCAATCCCGTCACCGTTGTACTCATCAGCCACGACCGAGCCTTTATGGACAATGTGACGACACGTACGATTGAAATCACCTGCGGCACTATCCACGACTACAATGTCAATTATTCGAAATACGTTGTTCTCCATCAGGAACGAATCGCGCAGCAACGCCGTGCCTGGGAGAACCAACAGAAACTGATTCACGACACCGAGGCCTTCATCGAAAGGTTCCGCTATCAGGCAACAAAGGCTATTCAGGTACAGAGCCGTATCAAACAACTCGAAAAAATCGTCCCAATCGAAATCGACGAAGTGGACAACTCGCGTCTGCGCCTCTCTTTTCCGCCGGCTCCGCGTTCGGGCGACTATCCCGTCATCTGTCACAATGTGGCCAAAAGTTATGGGACCCATCTCATCTTCGACCATGTCGAACTCACCATTCAGCGCGGCGAGAAAGTGGCCTTCGTCGGCAAAAACGGTGAAGGCAAATCCACGCTGGTCAAATGCATCATGGGCGAAATTCCCTTCAGCGGTGAACTCAAAGTGGGCCACGGAGTCAAAATCGGATACTTTGCTCAAAACCAGGCGCAACTGCTCGACGAACATCTCTCTGTCTTCGAAACCATCGATCGGGTGGCCGTGGGTGACATTCGCACCAAAATACGCGATATTCTGGGCGCATTTATGTTCGGCGGTGAAGCCATCGAAAAGCCCGTCGGCGTATTGTCTGGTGGCGAGAGGGCAAGGTTGGCAATGATCAAACTACTGCTCGAACCTGTCAACCTGCTCATCCTCGACGAACCCACCAACCACCTGGATCTGGCATCCAAGGATGTGCTCAAGGAAGCCATCCGAAAATTCGACGGAACGGTAATTGTGGTTTCCCATGACCGCGACTTTCTGGACGGTCTGGTCGGGAAGGTTTATGAGTTCGGCAATCATCGCGTACGCGAATATATAGGTGGTATCTACGATTTCTTGCAGAAAAAGGATATGGACAGTCTCCATGAACTGGAAAAGAAAACCATGCCCTCTGCTAAACCCGAAACCGCCCCGATTCCTCTATCCACACCTCCCGTACCGTCACAGTCCAAGCCCGATCTGTCTTTCGAAGAACAGAAAGCACGCAAAGCCGCCCTTTCCAAACTCCAAAAACGCATAGAGTCGATTGAAGCGGAAATTTCGAGATGCGAAGCAACCCTCAGGGAACTGGAAGCCAGGCTGTCAACTCCCGAAGGAAGTATGGACTCCACTCTGTTCGAACAGCACGGCGCCCTGCGAAAGAAAGTGGAGGCTCTGAATGATGAATGGTTGGAGGCTTCCGAAGCCATCGAAAATGTAAAATAACCGCCAAAAATGACTTCAAAATGCTGCAAATCGGTATGAATTTGCAGTATTTTTATTTTTTAACACATTTTTTTGCTGAAAAGTTTGGAGTTCTCTAAAATCTTACTTATATTTGCGTTGTTAAACATTTTGAAACTAAGATATTAGGATATACAACATGTCAGAAAAAGAACTCCTCGCAGCTCTGAAATTACATTTTGGCTTCGACAGCTTCAAAGGGAATCAATTTGAGATTATCAGCAACCTGATGGATGGCAAAAATACATTCGTGCTCATGCCAACGGGTGGCGGTAAATCTTTGTGCTACCAGCTCCCATCCATCCTGATGGACGGCTGCGCTGTGGTCGTATCCCCGTTGATTGCCCTCATGAAGAACCAGGTCGACGCTATGAGGAACTTCAGCGAAGAGGATAATGTAGCCCATTTTCTCAATTCTTCCCTCTCCAAGGCTGCCATCGACAAGGTGCATGCCGACATGCAGTCCGGTGCAACTAAACTTTTATACGTCGCCCCCGAATCGCTCAACAAACAGGAGAACATCGACTTCCTCCGTACCGTAAAGATTTCATTCTTTGCCATCGATGAAGCCCATTGTATCTCCGAATGGGGCCACGACTTCCGTCCCGAATACCGGCGCATCCGTCCCATCATCGACGAGATAGGCAACCGTCCCGTGATTGCCCTCACTGCAACAGCTACGCCCAAGGTTCAGAAAGACATAATGAAGAATTTGGGCATCATGGATGCAACCGTCTTCAAGGCCTCTTTCAACCGCCCCAACCTCTACTATGAAGTACGTCCAAAGACCGACAATATTGACAAGGATATAATCAAATATATCAAACAGCGGCCCGGCAAGAGCGGAATCATCTACTGTCTCTCGCGCAAGAAGGTCGAGGAACTGACCGAAATTCTGAAGGCAAACCAGATTACTGCGCTCCCATATCATGCCGGCATGGACGGTAATGAACGTTCGGCCAACCAGGATGCCTTTATCATGGAAAAGTGTGACATCATCGTTGCCACAATCGCATTCGGAATGGGTATCGACAAACCCGATGTGCGTTTCGTCATCCACTACGATATGCCCAAGAGTCTCGAAGGATACTACCAGGAGACCGGACGTGCCGGACGTGACGGAGGCGAAGGCGAGTGTATTGCTTTCTATTCCCAGAAGGATCTTGAGAAACTGGAGAAGTTCATGCAATCCAAACCCATCGCAGAACAGGATATAGGTCGTCTCCTCCTCAAGGAAACAAAAGCCTATGCCGAAACCTATATGTGCCGCCGTAAGATTCTCCTCCACTACTTCGGCGAGGAGATGAAAGGTGATAGTTGCGGTATGTGCGACAACTGCCGAAAACCAAAGCGTCAGGTCGATGCACGCGAATACCTCTGCGCCGTCATTGAGACCATTCTCGAACTCAAGGAGAAATACAAGCCAGACTACATCGTCGACATCCTCGAGGGAAAGAAGACTTCCGAAATCGTCCGCAACCAACACGAGGAACTCGAGTGCTTCGGAATGGGTAACGACGAGAAACCCGAACTCTGGAATGCTGTCATCCAACAGGCGCTCGTGTCTAAATACCTGTCCCGTGACATTGAAACCTACGGACAACTCAAGGTTACAGCCGCAGGCAAACACTTCCTCAACAACAACAAGACGTTCGAGATCTATGTCGAATATGAAGACGATGAACTCGATGAGTCCGAAGAGGAAATGAAGGGAACGGGTGCTTCCGCAGCCGCCGACGAAGAGCTCTACAACATGCTCAAGGACCTTCGCAAGAAGCTTGCCAAGCATCTCAATCTGCCGCCCTACGTCATCTTCCAGGATCCGTCGCTCGAAGCCATGGCTACAACCTATCCAATCACTCTCGAGGAACTCCAGAATATTCCCGGTGTCGGTGCGGGTAAGGCCCATCGCTACGGCCAGCAGTTCTGCGACCTCATCAAGCGCCACTGCGAGGAGAACGACATCGAACGCCCCGAGGACTTCAGAGTCCGCACCGTAGCCAACAAGTCGAAAATCAAGGTGGCCATCATCCAGGGAATCGACCGCAAGATTGCACTTGACGAACTGGCCGAGGCCAACCGCCTCGATTTCGATGAACTCCTCGATGACCTTGAGGCAATCGTCAATTCAGGAACACGTGTCAATATCGACTACTTCCTCCAGGACGTCATGGACCCCGAACAGGTGCAGGATATCTACGACTACTTCAAGGAATCGCCCAAGGACGATCTTGAAGCCGCGTATCGCGAATTCGCCAACGAATGCTCCGAGGAGGAAATCCGTCTCGTGCGTATCAAGTTCCTCTCCGAAGTCGCCAACTGATTGAGAATCGCAAATACAATAACCGATGCAACATAAAATCCCCAATACTTTCGGCTTTGATGTCAAAGCACGTCATTTGGTTGAATTCTATCATGAAGAGGAGCTCCCAGAGCTCCTCTCGCAATTTCCTGCCGAAGAACAGGAGCACCGCCTCTGGATTGTCGGACAGGGCAGCAATCTGCTGTTCCTGAAAGATTACGAAGGCATTATCCTCCATTCCAACATCCGTGGCATCGAACTGCTACAGACTTCCTCCCTTACTTCTGCCGATGTCCGTGTGGGTAGCGGCGTCGTGTGGGACGATTTTGTGGCTTGGACGGTTGAAAACGGTCTTTATGGCGCCGAGAATCTGTCGGCCATTCCAGGCGAAGTGGGTGCAGCTGCAGTTCAGAATATCGGGGCCTATGGGGTCGAGGTCAAGGATTTCATCCTCGAGGTACACGGTTGGGACATTATGAATCAGTGTTTCCGCACATTCCGGGCTGAAGATTGCGGTTATGGTTATCGGGAGAGCATCTTCAAGAATCCGCCCCTCCACAACCGTTTCGTTGTGACCTCCGTTACCTTCCGTCTCTCCCGTGTCCCCGTATTCCGCCTCGACTACGGAAACCTCCGCAGCCACATCTGCGGCAACTCTGCGGCCGTCAATATCACCGCATCCGCCGTTCGCGAAGCTGTCATCAGCATCCGTCACCAGAAACTGCCCAATCCCGAAACTCTGGGCAATGCCGGTTCCTTCTTCAAGAACCCCGTGATCCCCCAGTCCCAATTCGAGGCGCTGCAGCTTTCCTGGCCCGACATTCCCCACTATGCTGCCGGAACCGGCCTCGTCAAAGTCCCAGCCGCTTGGCTCATCGAACAGTGCGGTTGGAAGGGCCGTTCCTTCGACGGTGCCGGGGTGTATGATAAACAGCCCCTTGTAATCGTCAACCACGGCGATGCCACGCCCGAAGCGATTGTCCGCCTTGCCGGCGCTATCATTGCATCCGTCCGGGAAAGGTTCGGAATAACCATTTCTCCTGAAGTCAATTACATAGAATGAAGATTACTTTCCTCGGCACCGGCACGTCCTCCGGTGTACCAGTACCCACTTGCCAATGTGAAGTGGGCCAGTCGCGCGACTGGCGCGACAGGCGTCTCCGTGCATCTTTG
>CAJOOX010000174.1 GCA_905236195.1 uncultured Bacteroidales bacterium | reverse complement strand
GGCAAAAGGATGCCACAGAAAGCAAAAAGCAGCCGAAATATAAGGGTCATCTGTGTATAAGTTAATTAAAACAGAATTTATAGAACATCCCTTAAATACAATTAAATACAATCAAGTCCCGGACTTTCCGCAAGGAAGGCCCGGGATTCTGTTTTTTGCGCTCCGAAATCGTTGAAAATGCCTAATTCCGTGAAAAAAGTAAAAAACTCACCCTATAATTTTGTTATATCTGTTTTTTTTATTATCTTTGCACCCAAATTCTAACATTTCGATTTTTCGTTCCAAATTTACAAAGACATGGATTATTTAGCAGCTGAAACCCGATACGATGAGTCGGGAATGGATTTCCGGCGCTGTGGCAGGAGCGGAGTGCTTCTGCCGGGGGTGAGTTTGGGATTCTGGCACAATTTCGGCGGGGTGGATACCTACGAGAAGTGCCGGTCGATTGCCCATTATGCATTCGACCACGGAATCACCCATTTCGATCTTGCCAACAACTACGGTCCGCCTTATGGTTCGGCCGAGGTTACGATGGGGCACATGATGGATCAGGATTTCCGTCCCTATCGCGACGAACTTTTCATCTCTACCAAGGCGGGCTACGATATGTGGCCCGGTCCCTATGGTAACTGGGGTTCCCGAAAATATATGATGGCATCGCTCGACCAGAGTCTCAAGCGCATGCATCTTGAATATGTGGATCTCTACTACAGCCACCGGTATGACCCCAATACGCCGCTGGAAGAGACGCTGCAGGCACTGGTGGATGTCGTGCGCCAGGGCAAAGCGCTCTACGTGGGAATTTCCCGCTGGCCGCTCGAGGCGCTCAAGGTGGCCGACAAATATCTGCGCGAACATGATGTGCCCCTGCTGATTTATCAGGGCCGCATCAACTTGTTAGACCGTGCGCCCGTTGAAGATGGTATTTTGGACTACTGTGCTGCAAACGGCATCGGGTTCATTTCCTTCTCGCCCTTGGCACAGGGCTTGCTGACAGACCGTTACCTGAACGGTATTCCCGAGGGCAGTCGTATGACACGCGAGCATTTCCTGAAATCTTCATCGCTGACACCGCAGCTTGTCGATTATCTGAAACACCTGAACGGTATTGCAGAGAAACGTGGAGAATCGCTGGCTGAAATGGCGCTTGCCTGGATTCTCCATCTCAAGGGAGTCACGTCGGTTCTCGTGGGTGCCTCGTCGCCCGAACAACTCGCCAAGAATCTCAAGAGCGTCCATTCCGAACCTTTTGACGATGCAGAGATAGGCGACGGTCACAATATTCTCACACAAAACACATGATGAACATGAAGAATGGATTATGGACCGCCGGTCTGTTGATGATTGCCGGTATGGCTGCCGCAACGCCACGCGACACCTTGTTATTACGTGAAGGATGGCTGTTCGGACGTTCAAGAGATGCAGTCAGCGAGGCTGTGCGTTTGCCTCACGATTTCCAGATTTCGCAACCCTGGGTGGCTCCCGCCAAAGACGAGAAGGCATCGTTCGGCGACGAAGCCAGCAACGTCAAAAGCCGTCTCTCTCCCCGCGGCTTCAAGGAAATGGGCGAGGGGTGGTATCGGTATGAACTGGTCCCGGAGCGCAGTTGGAAACAGAAACGAGTGGTTCTCGACTTTGAAGGTATCATGCTCGTAGGCGATGTGTGGCTCAACGGCGAACATATCGGCAAGACCGACTACGGATACCTCGGGTTCGGGATTGACATCTCCGACAAATTGAAATACGACAGCAAGAACGAGATTCTGGTATGCGCCAGCACGATGGGCGCTGAGAACTCACGCTGGTACACAGGCGGCGGCCTGTTCCGCGATGTGCGGATCATTACCAGCGATGCCGATCTTTACTTTCCCCGTCATCCCCTTTATATCACAACCCGCGACAACAGGACGGTGTCCGTCCAGGCGGAAATCATCTGTCGCTTAAAGACACCGGTCATACGTTATGGTCTCCGCATTCTTGATAACGACGGAATTTGTGTGGCTGAGACCATCGGTGACCTCAAGTTCAATGCCAAGTGGCGCGACCGAGAGTATCCTCTCGCTTCTGTGGATGTTGCCGATGCCCGTCTTTGGAGTTGCGATACACCATATTTATATACAGCCGAGGTGACGCTTTACGATGCGGAAGGCAACGTGCATGATCAGACGCGTGAGCGTTTCGGCATCCGTACGGTAGAGTTCTCGCCGGCATTCGGACTGAAACTCAACGGCAAGAAGGTGCTGCTCAAGGGATGGGCCAACCACCATACCCTCGGAGCACTGGGCGCCGCCAACTATCCCCGTGCCATCGCTAAACGTATCGATCTGATGAAGTCGTTCGGCTTCAACCACGTGCGCACGTCCCACAATCCCTATAGCGAGGCCTTCTTACGTCTTTGCGACGAGAAAGGTCTGCTTGTGGTCGATGAACTCTATGACAAATGGCTGCAGAAATTCGCAGGCGGACGTACCGATTGGAAGAACTTGTGGCAGTATGATGTTCCGGAGTTTGTACGTCGCGACCGTAACCATCCCTCCGTTGTGTTGTGGAGTCTCGGCAACGAACTGCAGACCTATGCTGACCTCCCGTTCAACGATTGGGGTGTAACGGCTTTCGAACTGCAGAAAAAACTGCTTCAGCGCTTTGACACGACACGCCTGGTGACTGTTGCCATGCATCCCCGCGGACGCAATTTGGAGACCGACTCTCTGCCTGCCGACCTTGTTTATCACACCGACGTTGCGGACTATAACTATCGCTATATGTATTTCCCCGGCGACGGCAGAAACTTCCCACATATGATGTTCTACCAGAGCGAGGCTAATATGTCGAACCTTGGTCCCAACTTCTTCGATATGGATCTTGACCGTGTCATCGGTCTGGCCTATTGGGGCGCGATAGACTATCTGGGCGAGAGCAACGGCTGGCCGGCTAAGGGCTGGGTACAGGGATTCTATGATATCTCGCTGCAACCCAAACCGACCGCCTGGTTCGTCAAATCGTTCTTCAGGGATGACGAGCCGATGGTACACATTGCCGTGCAGGCAGGCGAGCGCCAGCAGTTCATTTGGAACGGTGTGGATCAGGGTAATGTGGAACAGTCCGAGAGTTGGAACTGGGCAACCGGCGACAGTCTCAAAGTAGTCTGCTATACCAATGCCGGTGAGGTGGAACTTTTCCAGAACGGGCGCAGTCTCGGCACACAGAAGAATGATATCTCGGACA
Source organism: uncultured Bacteroidales bacterium (assembly GCA_905236195.1). Taxonomy (GTDB): domain Bacteria; phylum Bacteroidota; class Bacteroidia; order Bacteroidales; family UBA3663; genus Liminaster. The sequence continues at coordinate 6,465 of CAJOOX010000174.1, read as the reverse complement.
GTCGCCTGCGTAACCGTCCCGAATGGCAGGTGGCCTTTGCCCCCGGCAACCTCGTGGCTGTGGCCAGAACAGGCGGTAGGGAAGTAGCACGCGACCGTATTGAGACGGCAGGTGAGGCTCGGAAACTGACACTCTCGCCCGATAATAATGCCTGGAAAGCCGACGGACTGGATTTGCAGCATATTCGCATCCTTGCCGTCGACAGCAAGGGACGCCGTGTGTGGAACGTGGGTTCACAACTCCATTTCCAGGTGGAGGGGCCTGCCGAGATTGTCGGTCTCGACAACGGCAACAACTATACCGACGAACTGGCGGTGGGCAACTCCCACAAGATGTATCGCGGCTCGGCCCTTGTCATCCTCCGTTCTACAGGTCAGGCCGGCAAGGTGACGCTCACCGTCTCTTCCGGCGATTTCAAGACGCAGAAACTGATGTTAACAACGCGTTGATGCATCAATGAGTTTTCTCAAGAAACTTGCAGGAGAGTCCGTAATCTACGGGCTCTCCTCGATAGTAGGACGCTTCCTCAACTATCTCCTCGTTCCGCTTTATACGGCTGTCATGCCCGCTACGTCCGGCGAGTACGGCGTGGTGAACAACATGTACGGCTATACGGCCATCATACTGATTCTGCTGACCTTCGGCATGGAGACCACCTTCTTCCGCTGGGCCAACAAGGAAGGTGCGGATGTCCGTAAAATCTACAGTTCGGCCATGCTTGTTGTGGGAATGATAAGCGCATGCTTCCTGGCGATGGTTTTCGGAGGACTGACTCCCATCGCGGACGCATTGGGCTATGCTGCCCATCCTGAATATGTGGGCATCATGGCGCTGATCGTGGCGGTCGATGCCGTTTCCTGTATTCCGTTTGTTTATCTGCGTTATCAGCACAAGGCGGTGAAATTCGCGGCGTTGAAATTTCTCAACATTGCGGTCAACATCGGTCTGAACCTTTTTGTCTTCCTGGCCTGTCCGGCCATTCACAAGGCTCATCCCGAATCGATTGCGTGGTTTTATGACCCCGAATACCAGGCCGGCTATGTCTTCGCCATCAACCTCGTCTGCACGTTGGTTGTGTCTCTTTTGCTGTGGAAGGAATTCCGATTCTTCCGTTGGGGCTTCGATGGTAAGGTCATCCGTTCGATGCTGGTCTATGCCTATCCCATTGTGATTTTGGGTGTGGCAGGTGTTGTCAACCAGGCTGCCGACAAGATTCTCATGCCGTTCCTCATTCCCGGCAAGGAGGGACTCGTCCAGCTCGGTATCTACAATGCAGCGTCCAAGATAGCGATGATTATGGCGATGGCCACCCAGGCTTTCCGCTATGCCTACGAACCGATTGTGTTCGGCGCCCAGAAGGACAAGAGCGATACGGTCTTTGTCAACGTTCAGGGTACCAAGTATTTCATCATCTTCAGCCTGATGGGTTTCCTCTTGGTGATGGCTTGGCTCGACCCGCTCAAGGAACTCCTCATTCGCAATGCCGACTATTGGGAGGGCATCCGTGTCGTTCCCATCGTGATGGTGGCCGAAATCTTCATGGGTATCTATTTCAACTTCTCGTTCTGGTATAAACTCATCGACCAGACCCTCTGGGGCGCTCTGTTCTCTTTCATCGGCTGTGCCGTACTGGTGGTCATCTACGTACTCTTTGTGCCCGTCTATGGATATATAGCCTGTGCCTGGGCGGGAGTGGCCGGCTATGGCACCTGCATGCTGCTCAGCTATTTCATCGGACAGAAAAAGAATCCCATTCCCTACGATATGAAATCCGCGTTCTTCTACGCCGCGCTCACGGCAGTGCTCTATGTGGCGATGGCTTATCAGCCCGTCGGCGGCTGGTGGGGTGGTGCTGTCAATACACTGGCTGTGGCCCTCTTCGCCTACGTTGTCATTCAGAAAGAATGGGGTTTCGCCAAGCTCCTCTCACGATTTAAGAAATAACAGTATGCGTCACCTATTACTTCTCTTGCAACTTGTCCTGATTCCCGGTGTTCTTCAGGCCGCCAAGGCGGCACGGGGGTTCTATGTTCATATCCAGCCGGACAGCACGCAGATTGAAGTGCAGATGGTGGGGGATGAGCACAATCATTATTACCTCACCCGCCAGGGGATCATGATGCTCAAGGATGGAAATACACTTTATGTGCCCGACCGGCAGGAGCAGGAGGAGCGTCTCCGGGGCAAACTCGGAGCCGGTGCCAGTGATGTGATTGACAAACTCAAAATCAAGTTTCCCCATATGGGAAGCCCTCGTGTGCCTGTCATTCTGGTGGAATTTGCCGACACAACGTTCTCACTCCCCAATCCCGGGGTGGTCTTCGACCGCTATCTCAATTCTGAAGATCTCCGCAACGACGATTCTTTTGTCGATTCGGTGGAAGTGAAGCGCAATACAGGTTCCGTGCGTCAGTATTTCAGCGATATGTCGTTCGGAAAGTTTACTCCCCGGTTCGACGTTTACGGACCTGTGCGGATGGAGAATCCGCTAGCCTATTACGGCAAGAGCAACAATACCACGCAGTTGTGTAAGGACGTTTGTAAGGCGATGGATGACGTGATTGACTTTTCGCAGTACGACAGCGACGGCGACGGAAATGTGGATGCGGTTTATATGATTGTGGCAGGATATTCCGAATCCTTCTCCAGAAACAGTTCTGACTGCATGTGGCCTCAGGTGGTCTGGGGCATCAGTGGAGGGACTTACGACGGAAAGAACGTGAACATGGCAGGACTTTCGTGTGAACTGCACGCCTATCCGGGCGCTTTCACCCAAAAACCGATCAAACGCTGTTCTGCAATAGGCCTTTTCGTCCATGAGTTCGGTCATGCGCTCGGGTTGCCGGATCTTTATCCCAACTCGCCGAATGCATCCCTGAATAACGGATCGTTGGAGTATTGGGATGTGATGGACGGAGGGGAATATAAGGACAACGGAGGATACACTCCCCCTCCCTATACGGCCTATGAACGGCAGTCTTTGGACTGGTTCTCCATTGACACGCTTCGCGAGAACGGTGAATACTCGCTCCTGCCTCTCGACGAGGGCGGCAAAGCCTATTACATCCTGGCCGACAGCACCAGATACGCGGAAAGTTATATCCTTGAGAACGTTCAGAACCGTGGATGGGGATACTGGGGTACAACGGAAGCCTTTCAGGGTAACGGCCACGGTTTGATGATTATCCATGCTTACAACATCGATAAGGAGTTCAAACGGGGTATCCTGCCCAACAACTATCCGGGCGAAAGATACACCGTGGCGGGCAAGACGTTGTCTGGGGCGGATACGACTTACATTCGCTATCGCTTTAATTCCCACTACCATTGCATGTCGACCGATACGATACTGCTCAGTTCCGAATGGATTCTCAGGGACTATTTTGGCACCTATTATACCATGGATGATTACGACGCCTCCATGATGGCCGTGCCGTTCCCCGGTCCCGGCAACGTGACGACCTTCAATGCCACGTCTGTCTCCAAGGCATGGATTTATCAGGGTGACGGGCTGATGCACAAGTCACTTTATGATATCAGTGAGAACGACTTGGGCGAAGTTTCTTTCCGTTTCGAAACCGACAGGCCGGACCACCTTCCCGCCCTTCATTGGAACGACGGAACCGAAGGCTTGAAGGACCGCCTTCCCTGCTACAATCTGCAGGGCATGCCGGTGGATGCCGACTATCGCGGATGGGTTATTCAGGGTGGCAAGATACGCCTTCTGAAGTAGTATCAGGGTCTGTTGCATGTCAATAAACTTAAAAAGAAGGGGATTTTCCCCTTTTTTTTGTTAAAGCATTTGCATATGACGTTTTTTTTATGTATCTTCGCAGCATGCTTAAAAAAAATGTACGCATACTGTTCCGGGTTGCATCCGTTTGTAGCTTCTTGATTGTTTGGGAGGTGCAGGCCCGTCCGAATATCGTGGTGCCCGATGTGCACCGGCAAATCCATGCCCGTCTGCAGGAAGAACAGGAAAACAATGCCCTGTTCCAGAATATGGTCGACTCCATCAACAACCTGAAGAAGGTGGAGGCTGATGAACCCTTCGAACTCTATCCGGCTTTGGATCTCTACACCTCGTGGGACGATGCGCATGTCGATCCCCTGAGGGACAAGGCGCCCATTCCGATTCCTGCCGAAAAAGATATTGATCTTTCCCATTTCGTCGCTCCCATCAAGGGCCGTATCAATTCTCCCTATGGCTGGCGGCGCCGCCGCATGCACAAAGGGGTGGATATCCAGCTTTATAAAGGCGATACCGTCAGGGCGGCTTTCTCGGGCCGTGTGCGCATCAGGAAGTTCGAGCGTCGCGGTTATGGCTATTACCTTGTGCTGCGTCATTCCAATGGACTGGAGACAGTTTACGGCCACCTGTCACGCTTCCTGGTGAATCAGGACGATCTCGTCACCGCAGGCCAGCCCATCGCCTTGGGAGGCTCCACAGGCCGTTCCACAGGTCCGCATCTCCACCTGGAATTCCGTTTCATGGGCATTGCTATCGACCCGGCCAAAATTCTTGATTTGCAGACCTTCGAGCCCCGCAACCCGCAGTATCATTTCATTGCGGCGGTGGAGCAGAAAGCCCAGATGGGAAAAGCCGGACGTGACTCACGGAGCAGAGCCGGCGGTAAGAACACAGCTGCCAGTTCAGGCAACGCTTTCCACAAGGTACGTAAGGGAGACACGCTGGGTTCCATAGCCCGACAGTACGGTACATCGGTGTCGAAACTTTGCCGTCTCAACGGTCTGCGTTCCGGTTCGACTCTGCGAATAGGACAGAAAATAAGATACAGGTAAGCATATGAAAACCTTTCTCATGATGGTTATGATGGGCGTTGCGACGACAGGTGGCAATGCCCAGCGTGTCTATAATATCCTCGACTTCGGAGCCGGGAATGACACAACAGTGTACAGTACGTCCGCCTTGCAGCAGGCCATCGACCTGTGTTCGCAGAACGGAGGCGGACAGGTCTTAGTGCCCAAAGGCGGCTACAAGATCGGCAGTATCGAACTTCGCAGTCATGTGGATCTCCATCTCGACGAGGGAGCCACGCTCTACGGCAGTACGTCTGTGGAAGACTATCGTCCCATGAAGACCGATTATGTGTCGCTGCGCACCCGAACGACAACGATTCAGCTCATCTATGCCGACAACGTGGAGGACGTGCAGATCAGCGGAACGGGTACGATTGACGGACGCGGAAGAACGTTTCCGAAACTCACCTGGAACGACGAGGGCATCACCCGGCCCCACCTGCTCCGCTTTATCCGGAGCCGCAATATCCGGGTGAGCGATGTCCATCTGGTCAACTCCGGCTGTTGGATGCAGCACTATCTGGCCTGTGACGATCTGGAGATTCGCAGCATCAAGGTCGTGAACCGCAACAACTACAACAACGATGCCCTCGATCTGGACGGTTGTCATCGGGTGAAGGTCTGCGGCATGGTGAGCGATTCCGACGATGACGGCATCACCCTCAAGAGCACGTCGCCTCGTCTGTGTGAGGATATTGAAATCTGCCATTGCGACGTCTCCAGCCATTGCAACGCTATCAAGTTGGGCACCGAGACCAACGGCGGATTCCGCAACATCCGCATCCACGACATCACGGTCCATCCGTCGCCTCATCAGGAAAGCCGCTTCTTCGGACGCAGCAACGGCACGTCTGCCATTTCGTTGGAGATTGTCGACGGAGGTGTGCTCGAGAATGTGGAGATAAGCAATGTGACGGCCCTTGAGACCGAATCTCCCATTTTCATTCGTCTCGGCAATCGGGCCCGTTCCTACAGCGATGATGTCATAATCGGACATGTCGGACAGATTCGTAACGTTCGCCTTTCCGACATCTGTGTGACCAACGCAGGCGCTACCGGTTCGTCCATTACGGGACTGGCCGGACACCCTGTCGAGAATATCTTGCTCGAAAACATTTCCATCACCCAGCGGGGCGGGGTGCTTGAGCCTGTAACGGCCCCTGCCGATGAGAAGATTGCCGAATATCCTGAGGCCACCATGTGGGGACTGTTGCCCGCCCGCGGCTTCTATATCAATCACGCGCGTAACGTCACCTTCCGCAATGTGAAGGTGGAGAGCATGGGCACCGATGTCCGTCCCTTCATTTTCAAGACGGATGCCCAGGGTATCAGTGATGTGAGTGAGTAGGCTGTGTTTCCACAATATGGCATTCTACCGAGAAGACCCGGTCTACCAGTGATTGTACGGAACCCAGTTCGTGGCTGACCATCAGGATGGTGGCTCCCTGTGAATGGAGCTCCTTCAGCAGGTCGTAGAGCTGGGCTTCAAAAGCCATGTCAAGATAAGAGTTAGGTTCGTCCAGAACGAGCAGTTCGGGTTGGGCTACGATGGCACGTCCGAACATGGCCCGTTGCATCTGTCCGCCCGAGAGCGCTCCGATGGATGATTTCCGCAGGTCGGTGAGACCCGTTTTTTTCATTACT
>CAJOOX010000173.1 GCA_905236195.1 uncultured Bacteroidales bacterium | reverse complement strand
GTATTCGATCTTCCGACGGACGTGCATACCCATCGTCTGGGAAACTCGGACGCAATTTATAATGCCTCCCCCAAAGAGGCATTGGAGTTCTGTCACATGAAACATAATCCGCAACCCTATTCCCTATCGTTGCACCCGTGGGATTTGCGTCTGGAAAACGGAAGACTTGCGCATGTGCAAGAGTTTGTGAATGCAGTTACTTCCTGCCGGCACGATTTTCAACTGATTGCAATAGGCGAATGCGGTCTGGATCCGAAATGCATGTTAAGCACGGGAGACCAGCAGACTGTTTTTGAGGACATTTTGGATGTGGCCCGAAGTGCCAACCGTCCTGTGATTGTGCATTGTGTCAAATTGTGGGGCGCCATGATGGAGAGTGTCGCAAGGGTGTGGGGAACCCGACAAGCCGCCAAGGCATGGGATAACGGGAGCCCGATAATCATCCACGGATTCCGCAAAGGTCCCGAATTGGCCCGTCAGTTGGTAAGGAAGGGGTATTGGATCTCTTTCGGAGAACATTTCTGTGCGGAGTCCCTGCGGGAAGTTCCTGCCCAGATACGATTCATGGAGACTGATGACTCGAACCTGACTATTGAAGAAATTAAAGCTATACAAGACAGATGTATTTCAATGAATTAGACCTTGATGAGAATGTGCTCAAGGCGCTGGAGTATATGCACTATGGTGAGTGTACACCCGTACAGGAAAAATCCATCCCGCCCATTTTAGATGGTGAGGATGTAATAGCGGTAGCCCAAACGGGCACCGGAAAGACAGCCGCTTACCTGTTGCCTATTCTCAGCAATCTGAATCGCTACCGGTATCCCGAACATGCCATCAACTGCGTCATAGTAGCGCCGACCAGAGAATTGGCCCAGCAGATTGACGAGCAGATGCAGGGATTCTCTTATTTTGTCGATGCATCGTCGCTGGTGGTTTATGGCGGCGGCGAGGGTAATGATTTCGACATTCAGAAAAAGGGGCTTGTCGAGGGCGCCGATGTAGTAATCTGTACCCCCGGACGTCTGTTATCGCATTTGAATCTTGGGTATGTGGATCTTTCTCAAGTGAGCTATTTTGTGTTGGATGAGGCCGACCGTATGTTGGATATGGGCTTTTATGATGACATCATGACCATTGCCAAGCAGTTGCCCGACGACTGCCAGAAAGTGCTCTTTTCGGCAACTATGCCCCAAAAGACGCAGCGCCTGGCTGAAGCTATCATGTACCAACCGGCCATTGTGAAGATTGCCGTTTCGAAGCCGGCTGACAAAATCAGGCAAAAGGTCTGTCTGTGTTACGAACCGCAGAAAACGAATATGGTCATCCGGGTACTGCGGGAATTCTTCGGAGGCAACCCCGATAAATTCGTGTCGGAAGAACTGTTGTCCAATCCCGAGAAACGAGCCGTCATCTTTGTGTCGAAAAAGATAAATGTCCATGGCGTGACACGCGACCTCAAACGCAAGGGCTTCCATGTTGACGAAATGCATTCGGACCTCGAACAGAAAGACCGCGAAGAGGTAATGAATGCCTTTAAGTCAGGCCGTACCAATGTGCTCGTGGCCACGGACATCGTTTCGCGAGGCATCGATATATCTGGCATACAGCTGGTTGTCAATTTCGACATGCCACACGACAACGAAGATTATGTACATCGTGTGGGACGTACCGCCCGAGCTGACAACGATGGCGAGAGCGTAACGTTTGTGACATTGGGCGAACGGCGTGAGGTCCAGAAATTCAATGCATTGGAACGGTTTCTGGAGAAGCATCTCGACCGAATCCCGGTTCCAGAATCGTTAGGGGCTGTCACCGAACAGGAAATCGCACAAGCATTCAGTAAGGCTGGCGGAAGCGAACGCCGGGGAAGGAGCGGACATTCTCACGGACGACTGCCCAAAGACAGCCGGAAACCTGATACGCGTTCCAAACAGCGGGGCAGTCATGCGCGTAAAATGCCCGACAAGGGTCCGAAGTAAACAATAAAAACAGCTCTGCTGCGTTATTCTTGCAAATTTCCGACAGAAGTGTGGATTCAATGGTATAAAGTTAAACCCGCCCTTACGTGGTTGTTCCTGATCGCAGCAGGTCTGATGATTGGGGCTTTCCTCTATTTCGCCAACGGTACGGTGCAGCAGTTGGATCAGTTCTCGTCCCAAACAGCCGAACGCCTCGAACAGGAGGAGCGCGCCAAGATGCAGATATGGGCAGAAGCCTATCGTCAGCTGAACCGCAGCGAGGTGGATGCCGACATTTCTCTTGAATTGAAGATAATACAGGCCAACACAACGATACCTGTATTCTATACCGATGTGGACGGTACGCTGTTGGGAAGCAACAATATAGAAATCCCCGAAGATACGGCCATGTTTCTGGCAGATAAAATACCGGAACTGAAAGAAAAAGGAAACTTTATTGAAATCAATATCACGCCCGAGGACGTCCAGTATCTCTATTATGATGAGTCCAACCTGCTGCGGGAACTCTATGCTCGGGAGGCGAGCATCGTGCAGCGCGTGCGCTGGTTCCCCTGGGTGCAGATTGTGGTGATTGTTATTTTCGTGCTTCTTTTCTTCTATGTGTTTGCATCTCAGAAACGTTTTGAACAAAACCGCGTCTGGGTGGGTCTGAGTAAGGAAACGGCCCATCAACTGGGAACACCTATTTCGTCGCTGATGGCATGGATGGACTACTTGCGTTCGGTGGATACGGATGCTGCCATAGTGGACGAAATGGACAAAGATGTACAGCGTCTCCATACGGTGGCCGAGCGATTTTCTAAAATCGGTTCAGAACCCAAAATGGAAGATACGGATCTGGTGCCGATTGTGCGGAATGCAGCCGTCTATATGCAGAAACGTGCGCCCAAACACATTACCATCGATGCAGTTTTGCCCGAAGGTCAGGTGATACGTCCTCTCTCCGGCCCTCTTTTCTCGTGGGTAATCGAGAATCTGTGTCGCAATGCTATTGATGCAATGCGAGACGGTCGCGGCTATATACGCATCACTCTCGACCGGCAGCCTGACGGCAAGGCATTCATCGAAGTGGAGGACAACGGCAAGGGTATTGCCAAAAAGAACCAGAAAGATGTGTTCCGCGCCGGTTATACAACCAAGAGCCGTGGCTGGGGCTTGGGCCTTACACTGGTAAAACGAATCGTCGAAGAATACCATCACGGGAAAATTTTCGTCAAGTCATCTCAGGTGGGAATGGGAACAACTTTCAGAATCGAGATGTGAATTTTACGGGGTCAACATAGCAAAATCGCACCTTTTAAAGGATTTAAAGCAATTTTGTTGCCTAAAATTTTGGTGGAATGAAAAAAAAACGCTATCTTTGCAGCCGATTTAGCGCATTTTTAGCCAAATATGGGAAAATTTGACGCATATAACATTCCGCTCAAAACCCTTGAATTAGGTAAGAGCGAATATGAATTTCACCTCGACAACGCATTTTTTGCGCTGATAGGCGAGGAAGAAATTCAGAAAGGTGACCTCAAGGCCATTGTCACGGTGGAAAAGAACGAGAAAGAATCCCGTCTCCATTTCACAATAACAGGCAAGGTCGTTGTGACATGCAACCGCTGTCTTGAGGAAATGGATCAGCCCATTTCCTCCTCAAGCAGTCTCATCGTCCGGTTCGGAAAGGAATTCAAGGACGATGGCGACGATGTAGTGGTTGTTCCTGAGGATCCCGGTTCGATCAATGTGTCGTGGTTCCTCTACGAATTCACCGTATTGGCTATTCCTGTGAAGCACGTTCATCCATATGGACTTTGCAACAAGGAAATGTCGTCGAAACTCTCGGAACACCTCGTTGAGGATGCTCCAGAGGATGATGCTTCCTATCAGGAGGACGGAATGTCCGACCCGCGATGGAATGCGTTGAAGAATCTTCGTAACGAAGATTCGATGGATTGATGTATCGGGAGGAAACAGTTCCCCGCGCGCGTACATTATTTAAATATAGAAAGAATTAATTAAAAATATTTCAAAATGGCACATCCTAAAAGAAGACAATCAAACACGCGTACCGCAAAGCGTCGTACGCATGACAAGGCAGTAGTTCCTGCTATCGTAGTATGTCCCAACTGTGGCAGTTGGCATCTTTCTCACACAGTATGCCCCGAATGCGGCTACTATCGTGGAAAGCTGGCTATCGAGAAGGACTCAGCCCTCTAAAAAAGAAAAAACGGTTTCCAAATGGAAGCCGTTTTTTTATATCTGTTAACCGCTGCAGCCCTAAAATCTGTTAATACTACCCCGAAACACACTATAAAACCAAACAGGAAAACCTAACGAATGTTAATAAATCGTCCGGTCGCTGTTGGTTTGCGTTTTTTTACATATCTTTGTGAACTTAATTATGAATCAAACATTAAAATTTTCTAAAATATGAAAGCTGCAATTACAGGCTTGACACATTATCTGCCCGATTACGTACTCACCAACGAAGAACTCTCACAGATGGTGGATACGAACGATGAATGGATTACTACTCGCGTAGGCATCAAGGAGCGCCACATCCTGAAAGATCCCCATGCAGGTAGTTCAGCATTGGCCATTCCTGCAGTCAAAGAACTTCTGGAGAAAACCGGCACCTGCCCCGAAGAGGTTGATTGTTTCATCTGTGCCTCGTCTGCACCTGACTACCGATGGCCCTCAACAGCAGCCATTATCTGCGATGCTTGCGACATCCGTCATGCGATGGCCTATGATATCCAGGCAGCCTGCTCCGGTTTCCTTTTCAACCTAAACCAGGCTCGTGCTTTCATAGAATCCGGACTCTATAAAAAGATTATTGTCTGCCAAGCTGAGAAATGTTCTTCATTCGTTGATTATACCGACCGCTCCACCTGCCCGCTTTTCGGAGATGGAGGAGCTGCCGCTTTGGTTGAACCTACTGACGACGATTCGATCGGTATTCAGGACGCTGTGCTCTATACGAACGGAGAAGGCAACGACCACTTGATTCTCAAGGCCGGCGGTTCGGTAAATGTGCCTTCCCATCAAACGGTCGACGACAAATGGAGCTATATCTATCAGGATGGCCGTTACGTATTCAAGAATGCCGTAACCATGATGACCCAGACATCCGGCGAAATCATGAAGAAAAACAACCTGACCCTAGAAGATATCGATTGGGTTTGCACCCATCAGGCCAACAAGCGCATCATAGATGCCGTACGTCAGTATGTGGGTGTTTCAGAAGAGAAGGTTATCTGCAACATTGAGAAGGTCGGTAATACATCATCGGCATCTATTCCGATTGCACTTCACATGGCCGCTCAGGAAGGCAAACTCAAGAAGGGCGATACCCTGCTCCTGGCTGCGTTCGGATCAGGCTTTACCTATGGAGCAATGATTCTCAAATGGGCTGACTGTAAGATCTGATGCATAAGGCAGGTTTTGTAAATATCGTCGGTAATCCTAATGTGGGTAAGTCGACGCTCATGAATTCACTGGTGGGCGAGCGCATTTCAATCATCACGTCGAAGGCGCAAACAACCCGTCATCGAATCATGGGAATCGTCAATACACCCGACATGCAGATTGTGTATTCCGATACGCCGGGTGTCCTGAAACCGAACTACAAACTTCAGGAGTCGATGCTGGCTTTTTCACAGAGCGCCCTCACCGATGCCGATATCCTGCTCTATGTGACGGATACGGTTGAGACCTGGGACAAAAACAAAGACTTTGTCGAAAGTGTTTCACGTATGCAGACGCCTGTGATAGTCGTCATCAATAAGATGGATTTGCTAGCGTCGCAACAGGAACTTGAGACGCTGGTTGATCAGTGGCATGAACGTCTGCCAAAGGCTGAGATAGTTCCTATCTGTGCGCTTCAGAAGATTAATACCGACCTGCTCATCAAGCGCATCCAGGATCTCTTGCCTGACAGCCCGCCCTATTTCGATAAAGATGCGCTGACTGATCGCCCCGCTAGGTTCTTCGTGACGGAAATTATTCGTGAGAAAATCTTCCAGACCTACGACAAGGAGATTCCCTATTCCACCGAAGTCGAAGTCGAGCTCTTCAAGGAAGACGGGAAACTTATCAATATCCAAGCCGTCATTTATGTGGAGCGCGACAGTCAGAAAGGCATTATTATCGGTAAAGGAGGTGCAGCCCTCAAACGTGTCGGTACGCTGGCCCGCAAAGATATCGAGGCATTCTTCGGCAAACAGGTGATGCTGCGATTCTTTGTGAAGGTCGAAAAAGACTGGCGCAACAGCGTTCGCGATTTGAACAGGTTCGGTTATAATCCAGAATAAAATTTCCGTGATATAAAAACAGAGGTCGTGTCATCAGGACACGACCTCTTGTTATTTTAGTTCCCCGTGACGTTTAGTTGCGGCAAACAACTTCGCAGGGTACGTTGAGAATCTTGGCGACCTTGAGAATGACATCCGTCTGGTTGCCGGGGCCTGCAGCGAAGTGATGCGTAGGACCGCATTCGCACCAGCGATTATTCCATTCACGTGCGCCGATATTGAAGCGTGTTCGCATGTTGGTGTCGCCGGTGTGGAGTATTTCGCCGGGTTCGTTGATGCCTTCCGATACGATGAACTTGAAGTGTCCGTCCATATCCTGTGTGATGGCGAGATAGGTGACGGGACCCATGGGAGGATAGAACTGAGTGAGGTATCCGCCGCCGGTCTTGCCGTGGAACACGGGCACTATCTTCATAGTGGGCTTGCGTTCTGTGGAGATGCAAGCGTCGCCGGAACCGGAGTGACCGATGACAACGATGTCGTTGTTGAAGTCGAAGGTGTAAAACTCTGAGAGTTGTGTAGCACCCGTCAACGTCTTCATGATGGACATAGCCATAGCTACCTTGATGTCGCCTTCTACTGCACAGGCAATACCCTGCTTGATGAGCATTGAGAATGCAGGAATGAGCATGGAGTCGAGGATGCCGGCCTGGCCCTTGGCGAAGCCGTCGTAATGAGAAGCAACGAGACCGATTTTCTCGTCTTTCACCCACTGTTCGAAGGCAACAACGTATTTGGCCATATCCCAAACCTTTTCGACGGTAGCGCCACCCTCGATATCGAAGGTGTTGATGATATCTTCGGCCTTGGCGCGGATTGCAGCCTCGTCAGTGATATTGTCGGCAATGGCCCACATCTTCTCCCAGTCGAACTGTTTGGTATATACATCCATGCGGTGATAAAGGTTGGACTCATCAATATAGAGGTCCATCATGCCTGGATAAGGACGTCCGATCTGTGCGAGGTTGGTATCGCGGAAACGGCGACGTACCTGGGCGGCGCGACACCATTCCTCGAGTTCTTTGGCAACAGCGGGATCGCCGCCTTCAACAACGCCGGTAACGACAGCGTGACGCTTGCCGTAGCGGTTCAAGTCGGCAACCATTTCGCCTACAGCGCCTGCAGCATATCCTTCGCCGAGCCAGGAGGCAATATCTGCATGCTCGAAATCGAGACATTTCAGTTTCTGCACATTTACCAGGACAACAGGTACATCCAAATCCTTCACGGCGGGAAGCATGTTGTAAGAAGTGCAGTAGGTCAGCAGCTGGAGTATCACCAGGTCAACGTCGGCAGCACGGAACTTGTCGCCGGCAGCCTGACTCTCTTCCTTGGTGGTCACAATACCGCCGTCGATGAGTTCAACTGTCTTGGGAAGACTGTCCTTGAAGTCTGCATACTGTTTCTGGAATTCAGGTACCAAGCTGGGGAACTGGGGGAGGTATGCCTGCAATGCAATGGAGAACACACCCACTCTTGCTTTTGTTTCTACTAAAGCCATAGTCTGGAGTTTTTAATATTTAATAATGGAATATAATGTTTTATGTTGCAAAGGTACATATTTTATTTGATATTTCTGCTTTTGAAGGACAAAAAATGCATGAAATATCTTTTTTTAAAACAAAATAGCATGATTTTGCTTAATTTTTGCCTGTTTTTGGCGAGAGCCGAATGCAAAAATGCATCCCCACTGAAATCGGAGATGCACATTTGGAAAAGCAGTAGGCCTGTGAGCCGGGTTCTGTGCCTTAAATGAATTAAGGTGTCTGTCATTAATCTCGAACGGATGTCGCCATCCGCCTCTAGCAATCTACCCCCTGACATCGGGCGGGCCGCCCTAACATAGCGTCAGTGTACATGATCTTACAACCCATGGGTAGTACGGCCAGACGATGTTGCCATCGCTGCGGTGAGCTCTTACCTCGCCTTTTCACCCTTACCTTGCGGCGGTTCTTTTCTGTTACCTTAACCTGACCCTCGCGAGCCACTTTCCGTTAGGAAGCATGGTGCCCTGTGTTGCCCGGACTTTCCTCCCATGCACGGAGCATGAGCGACAGACCGTCCTACTGCGGATGTTATTATGCGTCGATGTTTGCGTATGTTGCGTTGCTCTCAATGAATTCGCGGCGGGGTGCTACGTCTTCGCCCATCAGCATTGAGAATGTCTGATCAGCCGAAATGGCATCTTCGATGGTGACCTTCTTGAGATGACGGCGTTCTGGATCCATAGTGGTGTCCCAAAGCTGTTCCGCATTCATCTCACCAAGACCTTTGTAACGCTGAATCTTGACTTTGTCCTCCTTGCCCTGACCATAGTTCATCAGGAAACGGTCGCGGTCGGCATCGGTCCAGCAGTATTCATCAATTTTGCCAATGGTGCAGCGGTAGAGGGGTGCCATGGCAATGTAGATATAACCGTCTTCGATAAGGGGACGCATATATCGGAAAAAGAGCGTCATGAGAAGGGTCGCGATGTGGGCACCGTCGACATCGGCATCGGTCATGATGATAACCTTGTGGTAGCGCAGGTTTGTGATGTCGAGCGTCTTATCCTCGCGCAGGTTGACGCGGAACGCGCGGAACATGTTCTGTATCTCGGCTGAGTCGAGCATCTTGTGGATGAGTACTTTCTCAACGTTGAGAATCTTACCGCGCAAGGGGAGGATGGCCTGATAGTTTCGGTCACGGCCCTGTTTGGCGGTGCCCCCGGCCGAATCACCCTCGACGAGGAAAATCTCACATTCGGCGGGATCTTTCGAAGAACAGTCGGCCAGTTTGCCGGGCAGACCGCCACCGATCAGTTTGGAACCCTTTTGCACCGACTCGCGAGCTTTGCGGGCTGCAATGCGCGCCTGGGCGGCAAGGATGACCTTGTCAACAATCAGATGGGCCTCGGTAGGATGTTCCTCGAGATAGTTCTCGAGTGCGGCACGTACGGCTTTGTTCACAGCGGGACGAACCTCTACGTTGCCGAGACGTGTCTTGGTCTGGCCTTCGAATTGGGGCTCTGCTACCTTGACCGAGATAACGGCGGTGAGACCTTCGCGGAAGTCGTCTGCTTTGACCTCAACCTTAGCCTTCTCAAGCATCTTCTCCTTGGTGGCGTAGTCCTTGAGTGTATTGGTCAGGGCGATGCGGAAACCGTCAAGATGTGTGCCTCCTTCGTGAGTATTGATATTGTTGACGAATGTAAAGATCGTCTCTGAATAGGACGTATTATAGGTCATGGCTACTTCTACGGGAACGCCGTCTGATTCGGTGTTCAGGTGGATGATGTCCGGGATGAGGTGTTCGCGGCTTTCATCCAGCCACTGCACGAACTCGTTGAGGCCGTTCTTGGAGTAGTACACCTGACGGCGGGGTTCGCCCTTCTCGTTCTTGTCGCGCAAGTCGGTGAGTGTGATGTGGATGCCGGCATTGAGGTAGGCCAAGTCTCGCAGGCGTGACGATATGAGATCCCATTGGAAAACGGTCTCGGTCATAATGGAGCCGTCCGGGTGAAAGAGGATGGTGGTTCCGGTCTCCCTGGTGTCTCCTATTATCTGCACCTCAGTGGTGGGTTTGCCAAAGGCATATTCCTGATGCCAGATGTGACCCTGACGGCGGATTTCAGCGACAAAGTGGTCGGAGAGAGCATTTACGCAACTCACTCCCACACCATGTAGACCGCCGGAAACCTTGTAGGAGTTCTTGTCGAACTTGCCGCCGGCATGCAGCACGGTCATGACGACCTCGAGGGCGGAGCGGTGCTCCTTTTCGTGCATGTCAACCGGGATACCGCGGCCGTTGTCGACAACCTTGACGTAGTTGTCTTCGGTGATGGTAACTTCTATGTGAGTAGCATAACCGGCCATGCACTCGTCTATACAGTTATCCACGACCTCAGAGACGAGGTGGTGAAGACCTTTGACACTGATGTCGCCAATATACATGGCGGGGCGTTTGCGAACAGCTTCCAAGCCTTCGAGGACTTGGATACTATTGGCAGAGTAATTGCTGTTTTGTTCTGACATTTATATGTTGTTTATTATCAAAGACATTGTTCGAACCGGGACTTCCTGAGTCAAAAGACTCAGAGTTGCGCCGTCCCTAAAATCGTGCAAAGATAATGATTTTTTTTGACATGGCAAAGACTTGGGCCTATTTTTTTGTAAAATTTAAAAGAAAAAGCCCTATTTCGCTCCCAAATGGGGGAAATAGGGCATTTCTTTGCGTATTCAGATGATTAACCGAGAGCGTTAACCTTTTTCTGAAGCTTCGACTTGAGGTTGGCAGCCTTGTTGGCGTGGATAACATTCTTCTTAGCCAAACGGTCAAGCATAGACGATACTTTGGGAAGCTGGTCGGCAGCCTCTGCCTTGTCGGAAGTAGCGCGAAGACGACGCACTGCGTTGCGCATAGTTTTGCCATAATAACGATTGGCCGCATTGTGGGTCAACGTCTGACGGATTCTCTTTTTAGAGCTTTTGTGATTTGCCATTTTTATGAAATATTTTTTATTTTTTTATTTTTTGGAGGCGTATCTCTAACGATACTCGCCAGCCACTTTGACCGCCTTCTTACGGACTGGACCTTCGTTTTTTGAGATAAACGCGGGTGCAAAGATAGCATATTTTCTTTAAATGACAAAGAAAAAGTGAAGTTTTTTTGAAAAAAAATCCATTTTAAAGAAAAAATCCCTAATTTTGCAGCGTTTAAAGAACAAAAATGATAGAAAAAACGAAAGGTATCGTCCTGACTACCGTTCCCTATAACGACAAAATGTCATTCGTTCACATCTATACGGAACGGTGGGGTAAGCAGACTTATAAGGTTTCGCTTTCGAAGGGAAAGCGAAGTGCCGTTTCACGCCCGATGTTGGCACCGTTGACAGAACTCAGCCTCGTGGCGGACCAGAATGAAAAGTCGGAAGTCCAGAAAATCGTTGAGGCAGAGGTAGTGCTTTCTACCTACGACATTACTCTTTCAGATGTTTCCAAAGCCTCTCAGTGTTTCTATATTGCAGAACTTGTCGACCGTACCGTCAGAGAGGTTGAAAACAATCCGAGACTTTGGGATTTCCTGGAACAAAGTGTCCGGCTGTTGTCTTTGACTCAGGTCGGCCAGGCCAATTTCCATCTGGTTTTTACAGCCAGGCTGTCCTATCTTTTGGGATTCCGTGTCGACATGGAAAGCTGGAAGGAGGGCAGTTATTTCGATGTCGAGGAGGGAGTGTTTACACCAGGCCCTATTTTGCATGCTTATTATCTGGCGCCCGAAAGCGCAGTCTGGCTTTGGCGGTTGTTAAAGACGGATTTTAGCGGACTCTCAGTGCTGAATATCAGCCGCGAACAGCGGAACGTCCTGCTGGAAATGATGCTTGTCTATCTGCGCCTGCACATCCCTGAGATAGGAGAATTGAGGAGTGTGGAGGTTTTGAAAGAGGTGTTTACCTAATAAGGTAGAAATGTTAAATATTTAAAGTTTTTGTTCCGGTTTGCCCTCTGTTTGGGAAATATTTATTATCTTTGCGGCGAATATGTTCTTTTGTGAACGAAATTAGTCATTATATATTCAATTAAATTGTTTATCAAAATAACAAGAAAATAGTAATGATGAGCCGAAATAACAATCTGACGTGGGTACAAGCGGCTGCAGCGATGCTGTTGGTTGGACTGCTTGGTGTTATGAGCAGTTGCAGTAAGTCTGATGAGGCAGCCCCTGTCCTTCATATTATACATACCAACGATACCCATTCCCAAATTGATCCGCTTGAAGTGGATATGAAGCCTTCCGGTGGTGCGCGCGAACGTGCCGCTTTCATCGAAATGGCATGTAAGGAAGATCCCGAGACGATGTATTTCGATGCCGGAGACATGATGCAGGGTACACCATATTATAATATATACAAGGGAATAGTTGAGGTCGAGCTGATGAATATGCAGGGCCTGATTGCAACAACGCTAGGCAATCATGAGTTCGATAACGGTATGGAAAGTCTCGACTCTGTGCTGCAGGCTCGTAAATTCAAGGTGCTATGCTGCAATTATGACTGCAAGGGCACCCCGCTGGAACGGGATGTCGAAGAGTCGATGATTATTGAGCGCAAGGGAGTTAAGATTGGCATAACGGGTGTAAGTACCGATCCCGATAATCTCATCTTCAAAAAAAACTGGCAGGGTATCACTTACTACGACCCGTCCGATAGAGCCAACCGCGTGGCTGCCAACTTGCGAGCCAAGGGGTGTGACCTTATTATTCTGATTTCCCACGTAGGCTATAGTCATACCGAAGATAATGTCCGGGATCGTCGCATCGCAAGAAACAGTACGGAGATAGATCTCATCATCGGCGGTCATAGCCACACCAACATCGAGAACGGCGTGGAGGTTCTTAACAAGAATGGCCGGCCGGTGATGATTACCCAGACCGGAGCCAAGGCCGAACCCATAGGCCGCATCGAGATCCAGATGCAGAAGAATACCAGGGATACTCCCAACAAATGGATGGTGAAGGAAATCCGGTGCTCGAAACTGCATCCCGAGATGTATGACCTGTCATCTTATGCGCAGAATATTGAGGATTTCATTATGCCCTATCGTAACTCGATAGAGGATCAGATGAATCAAGAAATCGGTTATTCCGATGAGACTCTGAAGAAAGGACGTCCTCAAAGTGCTCAAGGAAATCTTATCGCAGATATTATCTATCAATGCGGCCTGCAGCTACATCCCCAACAGATGGATTTGAGTGTGATGAATTACGGAGGTATTCGTGCCCCTTTGTCAAAGGGGCCCATCACGATGGGCGATATCTTCAGAATTCACCCCTTCGAGAACTATGTTACTGTCTGCTCAATGACGGGAGCCACGATGGACCGTCTCATCAAACAAACGGCCGGCAAGAGACTGGAATGTTTCGGCGGTCCCATTGAAATCCATTTGGAGACGCACAAGGACAAAACCGAAGCCACGAAGATTCTCTGTCACGGCAAACCCATTCAGCCTGATTCAATCTATTGGGTAACCACACTCGACTATGTGGCTGAGGGCAACGATGGTATGACGGCCTTTATGGACTCCAAGTCGATACAGCACTCCGGTCTTCTGATTCGTGACGTAGTAATCGATTATGTGAAGGCTCAGGCTGCTGCCGGTAAACATATCAAAGCCAGGGAGGATGGTCGTGTAGTGATGGACAACTAAGGAATGAAATACAAGCATATAATATTCTTGATTAGTGTCGTGGTGGCAATGAAGGCTACCGCGACACTGCATGCAAACAGCCCAGTGAATTTCGCAGGCAGGGTGGATGCGACAGCGATGGAACAGTGGGTGGACAGTGTGATGCAGAAACTGACTCCCGACGAACGTCTGGGACAGCTCATCATCAGTATCGTTCAACCCATCAATACAGCTGAGGCCAGACATGCTTTGAAGACCAGACTTGACAATTATCCCATCGGTGGCATTCTGTGGCAGAAAGGTACGCTGGCTGACCAGGCTGTGATGACCAATTATGCACGCCGCATCGCGAATCGTCCTTTCTGGATTGCCCTAGATGGCGAATGGGGATTGGCAATGCGTCTCAAGGATGCTCCCAAGTTTCCGCGTAACGGCATTTTGGGCAAAATCTCCAGAGAGTATCTGACGCCTTCAGGTGAACCGCTTCGCGACTCGCTGATGTATGCCTATGGGTTGGAGGTGGCCCGCGAGTGTCGCGAGATGAGCATCGATATCAACTTTGCACCAGTCATGGACGTCAATTCCAATCCTAAGAATCCGGTAATTGGCAATCGCGCCTGGGGTTGCAATATCGTTGACGTGGTTTCCTGCGGCTTGAGTTATGCGGCCGGCCTTGAGGACGGCGGAGTGATGGCAGTAGCCAAACATTTTCCGGGTCATGGCGACACCGATACCGATTCCCACAAGACTTTGCCTGTTGTGTCTCATGACCGCGCACGGTTGGATACCTTGGAGCTCCGTCCTTTTAGGGATTACATCCGTGCAGGTTTTTCAGGGGTAATGATGGCCCATTTGGAAGTGCCGGCACTGGGCAGCAAGGCCGGCGAACCCTCATCGGTATCTAAAAGAATCGTTAAAGATCTCTTGCAGGACAGTCTCGGTTTCGAAGGCATCGTATTCACGGATGGCATGGCCATGGCCGGAGCAGCTGTGAAGGATGCCGCCGTGAAAGCATTATTGGCAGGCAATGACATCCTTTTGGATCCGGTGCCGCTACCTGCCCAGTGGAAGTCGCTGGTAACCGCACGTAAGAGCGGCCGTCTCCCGCAGACTCTGATTGACGAGAAATGCCGTAAAGTTCTGCGCTACAAATATATACTGATGCAGTTCAATCCTCCGCACGAGATAGATATTGCAGGATTGGCAAAACGGGTAAACAGCGATGAGGCCAAAGCACTTATCCGGACACTTACTGACCTGAGCAATGGAAAAGTTCCCGTGATGGAGGAGTACGATCCAACCGACCAGCCCGTGGCTTCGGATTTGCCTGAAGTTGACCGTCTTATCCAGAAAACCATTGCCGACCATGGCGCGCCGGGTTGCGAGATTCTTTTTGCCAAGGACGGAAAAGTTGTGTTCCAGCGCAACTACGGACGTTTGTCCTACGGCAGCAACCAGGCAAAGGTGAATGACGAGACGCTCTATGACCTGGCATCTATGACCAAAGCATTGGCTACAACACCCGCAATGATGCTCCTGATTGATAACTATGGCGTGAAACTGGAGGATAAGGTGTCCAAATACGTTCCGGCGTTGAGAGGTACTCATCTGAAAAACATCACAATCCAGCAACTGCTCTTCCACGAGACGGGACTGCCCGCCTTCTATCCGTTCTATAAACAGACGGGAGGCATTCTGACCCCCGAGCAAGACCGGAATCATACGATGCGTATCTGTGACAATATGTGGATTTCGCCAGCTTTCCGGTCCACGATGCTTACAACTATCTCCAGTCTTCAGATACGGAGGACCCGCGAACCGTTGTATTCCGATCTGAATTTCGTGCTCCTACGTGCTGTCATCGAAAAAGTGACTGGTATGCGTATGGATCAGTTTGTCGAGGAGCAACTGTATAGACCGCTGGGATGCAAGAGCCTGGGATATCTGCCCCTTGAGCACGGTTACGAACGGGCCAATATTGCTCCGACCGAATACGATGACTATTTCCGCAATCAGCTTTGCCAGGGCTGGGTGCACGACGAAACGGCAGCCGTGGCAGGAGGAGTGGAGGGTAATGCTGGGCTGTTCGGTTGTGCAAGCGACCTCTACAAGGTGATTCAGATGTTGGCCAATGACGGCGTGACCGAGACCGGCGAGCAGCTTATACGAGCTGAGACTGTCCGGAAATTCGTAACTGCCCGTTCCAAAGGCATCAAAAGAAAAAGAGCCCTGGGATTCACGGTTTCCGACGGCGAACACAATGATGGCAGTAATGTGGCAAAGGATGCTTCCGACAAGACATGGGGGCATACCGGTTTTACAGGTACCTGTTTCTGGGTGGATCCGGAAGCTAAAACAATCTATATTTTCTTGTCCAACCGGGTCAATCCGACACGCAAGAACCGGGCTTTGCTGCGTGAAAATGTAAGGACACGCGTGATGCAGCTCCTCTATGAATCTTTCGTCAAGAAACCCTTATAAAACAGAGATGAGACATTCCTGCGGCTTTCAAGTCCCGCCAGCTTAATCCCGGGCATGGCGCGGCATCGCTGCGGGAGGAAAAGCGGTTCGAACGCCACTGCCGCCGCCTGTAGGGCGACGCTACATCCAGACGCTAAAAAACTGCATATTTCCTGTAAAAATATTTCATTTGTTTTTAATAATGTATAAACAATTTAAAAAAGTGATGCATATTTTTGGAAATATTAAAAATAATCATTAAATTTGCGCCCGAATTTCAGGTTGAATATAAAATATAATATACAATACAGACAAAATGAACGAATTTGCACAACTCAGTCCGATGACGCAGGCACTCACTCTCATGCTGGTAGGTATGGGTACGGTGTTTGTTGTTCTGATTCTCGTCATCTACCTCAGCCAGTTTATGATTACCATCGTCAATAAGGTGGCTCCCGAGGCAGAGGCCAAACCCGTTAAGTTGGCTGCGTCTGCAGCCGCCGCTGTCGAGCCCGGTGTCGAAGCCGCCATCCGACAGGCCATCGCTCAGGTAGCACCCGGTGCGACAGTAACCAAGATTGTTAAAAAATAAACTATACATACAAACATTATGGCAAAAGAAGTAAAATTCAGTTTGGCCTTCCGCGACATGTGGCAGAGTGCCGGCAAATATCAGCCTCGCGTTGACCAGCTCGTCAAAGTGGCACCCGCAATCATCCGCTGCGGCTGCTTCGATCGTGTAGAAACCAACGGCGGAGGTTTTGAGCAGGTCAATCTGCTCTATGGCGAGAACCCCAACGTTTCCGTCCGCCAGTGGACCAAGCCTTTCCATGAGGCTGGTATTCAGACCCACATGCTCGACCGCGCCTTGAACGGCTTGCGCATGAGCCCCTGTCCCAAAGATCTCCGCAAACTCTTCTATAAGGTGAAGAAAGCCCAAGGTACAGATATCACACGTATCTTCTGCGGTCTGAACGACAGCCGCAATATCATCCCATCCATCCACTATGCCAAGGAGGCGGGTATGATTGCTCAGGCTGCTCTCTGCATCACTTTCTCACCCATCCATACCGTTGAATATTATGTCAACCTTGCCAAGGAACTCATCGACGAGGGTGCTGATGAAATATGTTTGAAGGATATGGCCGGTATCGGCCGTCCCGAAAGTCTCGGCAAGATTGTGGCCGGTATCAAGGCTTACAAGAAGAATATTGTTATCCAGTATCACACCCACGCAGGCCCCGGATTCTGCATGGCATCGATTCTTGAGGTCTGCAAGAACGGTTGCGACTACATCGATACAGCTATCTCGCCCCTTTCGTGGGGTACCGGTCACGCCGACATCATCGCTGTGATTGAGATGCTGAAGGATGCCGGTTTCAAGGTGAAGGATATCAATATGGCAGCCTATATGGAGGTGCGTACCCAGATTCAGCAGATGATGGACGACTTCCTCGGCTTCTACTGTCCCGAGCTCAACCGCATCAACAACTCGCTGCTCATCAAGCCCGGTCTTCCCGGTGGTATGATGGGTTCGCTCATGACTGACCTTGAGGAGAATCTCGAGAGCCTCAACCGTTGGAAGAAAAAGAACAACCAGCCAGAACTCTCCACCGACGAACTCCTTATCAAACTCTTCGATGAGGTGGCTTATGTTTGGCCCAAGGTAGGTTATCCCTGCCTGGTTACTCCCTTCTCCCAATATGTGAAGAACCTCGCTCTTATGAATGTCATGCAGATGGAGAAGGGCAAGGAGCGCTGGTCGATGATTGCCGACACCATCTGGGACATGATTCTCGGAAAGGCAGGCCGTCTGCCCGGCCCCGTTGATCCCGAACTCAAGAAGATGGCCGAGGAGAAGGGCCTCAAGTTCCTGGACAACGATCCTCAGGAGAACTATCCCGATGATCTCGACGTTTATCGCGAGAAGATGAAAACCAACGGCTGGGAACTCGGGCAGGATGACGAGGAACTTTTCGAGTACTCGATGCACCCCTCTCAGTACGAGGCTTACAAGAGCGGCAAGGCCAAGGCTGACTTTGAGGCCGATCTCGCCAAGCGCAAGGCTGCGGCCAATGCGTCCGGCACAGGCGAAATCAAGGCTCAGGATGTCGTTGTTACAGTCAACGGCCAGCAGTACACCGTCTCTATTGCCCCCAACGACGGTTCGGCTCCCGCCG
>CAJOOX010000172.1 GCA_905236195.1 uncultured Bacteroidales bacterium | reverse complement strand
TCAACTTTTCCGGGAAAGGAGTCAACCTTTTTCAGGAAAAGTCAATTCAAGAATTATTTCGGAATCTTAACTGCTGATAATAGAAATCAAAAAGAGAATGTGCCTATTTAGACACACCCTCAATTTTTACTCGCAAGTAATTTCGTAGCGGCGAAGATCCTGTTCGCGTGAGGAATTGCCCACCCAGACGATGTAACGGCCGGGCCTGGTGTCGAGCCGTCCTGTGGCATCGTTGAAGGTTCGGAAGGCAATCTCATCCATGGGAATGGAGACATTGATGGTCTGTCCGGCGGGAATATGGACGCGTTTGAAGCCGCGAAGGGTCCGGACCGGACCGGCCTCGTCGTCGGCACGGCGGATATATACCTGTATGACTTCATCGCCATCCATTCGGCCGGAATTGGTGACAGGTACCGTGATGTCGAAACGGTCGGCCTTTGTGAATCGCTTTGGCATACGGGCGGTGCCGAAACGGAAGGAGGTGTAGCTCAGACCGTAACCGAAAGCCCAAAGGGGTTCGCCGCGGAAGTAACGGTAGGTATGACCCTCGAAGTTGTAGTCGTTGAAGTGGGGGAGGTCGGAGACGCTGCGGTAGAAAGTGAGGGGCAGTTTGCCGCTGGGGTTATAACGCCCAAAGAGGACTTCGGCCACAGCCGTACCGCCTTCCTGTCCGCCGTACCAGGCCTGGAGGATGGCATCGCAGGTTTCCGTTTCGGGCTGGAGGCCGATGGACGAACCGCTCATATTCACAAAGACAACGGGTTTGCCGGTGGCACGGAGCGCACGGAGGGTCTCACGCTGAATGCGGGGCAGTTCGATATCTGTGCGGTCGCCGCCTTTGAATCCCTCAAAGTTGACCTTCATCTCCTCGCCTTCAAGATGGGGAGAGATGCCGCCCACATAGATGTAGGCATCAGCCTCAGCGGTCTTGGCTATGAGCGATTCGGGAGTTTCCTTCACCTTGACACCGAGGTCGAGGTTGCATTGGGCATCGGGGATGCAGAATGCGAAAAAGACGGTGATGGGGTAGTCCTTGCCAGCCTCGGTCTTGAACGTCTTGACATATTCGCGTGCGCCGTGGCCCGTGCGATAGCCGGAGAGGGTATCACCAGCAATGACGGCTGTACCCTGACCGCATACAAACATCGAGAGTTCGACGGTCTCTGTGCGTTCGGCATGATAGACGGTAGTATATTTGGCCGAGAAGTCCTGGAGTTTCACACCGGGACAGAATACGATATCGCCCGATGTGCAGAGTTGCCAGGGGGTTTGCATCTGCATACTTGCCACGGGATCTCCTTCAAACTTCGTGTTGTTCCAATAGGTGGCGGTGAAGCCCTTTCCGCCCTCGTTCCAACACCGGGCGAAACGCGAGTCAAAGACCTCTCCGACGCACCATTCGGAGCCTTTCTGATAGATGACTTTATCGTTGGGACCTACAATGCGACGTACGCCTTCGAGCACAGTTACGGTATGGGAGGGTGTTCCATAGTAGTTGGCCCACATGGTCATCGAATCGTTGGCATTGGGACCGACAACGGCGTAAGTCTTTCCTTCTCCGGGGTTGAAGGGCAGTACATCATTCCTGTTCTGGAGGAGTGTCATACTCTCGCGGGCCATTTGACGGGCCACGGTATTGCTGTAGGCTGTGGCCAGCGAATCGTCGGGAATTCGGTTCCAGGGATTGAGATCCATTTCGTCCATTTCGCCGAGTTCGAAACGTGCCTTGAGCAGTCGCTTAACAGCCACGTCAATCTGAGCCTCGGTGATGGCTCCGCGTTTCACAGCTTCGGGGAGGGCATTATAGGAACTGCCGCAGTTCACATCCGTGCCGGCCAGTACGGCATTGGCCGAAGCGGCAGCCGCATCGCCGGGGAAGATGTTGTGGGTGCTTTCGCCATTGAAGAAGTCGCGCACGGCCCCACAGTCGCTCACTACGAGTTCGCGGTAGCCCCATTCGTCACGCAGGATGCCCTGCAGGTAATTGTCCTGACCGCAACAGGGTTTGCCGTCGATGGCATTGTAGGCACACATCACTTCTTTGACATCGGTGGTGCGCACGAGGCGTTCGAAAGCATAGAGATAGGTCTCAGCCTGGTCGCGGAGCGAGATGTCGGTGACATTGAACTTGTGGCGTTCGTATTCCGGTCCGGAGTGGATGGCATAGTGTTTCAGACAGGCATGAAGCTTGTCGTAGGGATAGGTGCCGGGGGTATAATAACCGAGATTGGCCAGCAGCTGGCGTGCGCCTTCGGTACGGCCCTGCAGACCCTGAACGACCGAGTATCCCATCTTCATGGTGAGCCAGGGATCTTCGCCATAGGTTTCCTGTCCGCGGCCCCAACGTGGATCGCGGAAGATGTTGATGTTGGGCGTCCATGCACACAGACCCGAGTAGCGGGGTGTTTCCATTAGGTTCTTACGGCGTGCCTGGATGAACTTGATACGCTGTTCGGTGGATGCAATGTCGAAGACCTTCTCGACGAGGGCGTCATCCCACGACGCAGCCATCGCTATGGATTGTGGAAAGACGGTGGCCAATCCCGAACGGGCTGCTCCGTGCAGACATTCGCTCCACCAGTTGTAGCCGGCGATGCCGAGCCGTTTGACCGGTTTGGAATCGTTCATCATGAGTCCTACTTTCTCCTCGAGCGAGAGTCGCGAACAGAGGTCATTGGCACGCACTTCTGGTGAGAACTGCGTATTCTGGTAGGGCAGGAGCTGCTGGGCCGAAGCCAATGCAGCACCAAAGAATAACGAAAGAAAGGTAAGTTTCTGTTTCATGTATGTGTTATTTTAATGCTGGTGCAAAGATAGGGATAATTTTTGACTTTTACAAACAAAGAAGTTTAAATATGTATAATAATACACCTAAAAAGTCAATTTTTCTTCCTTTTGTTTGGTAAATTCGGAATTTTTCGTCATATTTGCATCAGAAATTGCGATTACATATTGTATCAACTACGTTTTAAAATGAACAAGATACTCACAGCAGCCCTCACGGCAGCCACGCTAACAACCGC
Source organism: uncultured Bacteroidales bacterium (assembly GCA_905236195.1). Lineage (GTDB taxonomy): Bacteria > Bacteroidota > Bacteroidia > Bacteroidales > UBA3663 > Liminaster. The sequence goes on along the minus strand of CAJOOX010000172.1, from coordinate 2,004 downwards.
TACCGGCCATGCCCGGCAGTTCACCCTCGACGACATCTGTTCAGGCGTCTATTCCGGCAAGCAAGTGCCCTCCTACAGGAGTATGGCCGACGGCAAGCATTATACGGCATTGACAGATAACGGCCGTTCCATTGTCAAATACCGATACACCGACGGAGAAGCAGTAGATACGTTACTCTCTTTGGCGAATGTGGAACCCGAAGGAGAGATGGATCTGCAGAATCTGAAACTCGAAGGCTATACCCTCAGTCCCGATGAGCAGCGCATTCTGGTATGGGCCAATCGCGAAGGAATTTACCGGCGTTCGTTCAAGGCTGATTACTTTTATTACGTAATCGGGCGGCCTAAGTTCAAACGCCTGACAGAGGGAAAGATACAGGCCGCCATATTGGCCCCAGACGGACGGAAGGTGGTATTCGTCAGAGACAACAACCTCTACATGACCTCTGTCATGACGGCCACAATCGAGACGACCGAACGCCAGATTACCAAGGACGGTGAACGGAATAAGGTAATCAACGGAGTGCCCGACTGGGTATACGAGGAAGAGTTCTCGATGAACAGCGCTATCTGCTGGAGTGCCGACTCGAAGGCTGTGGCATGGCTCCGCTGGGACGAGAGTGCTGTGAAGGAATACACCCTGCCGCTTTATATGGGTGTGGCTCCGGCCAGACCCGAATATGAACTCTACCCGGGGACGTATCGTTACAAATATCCCGTAGCCGGGGAGGCGAACAGTAAGGTGAGCGTATGGACCTACGAAATACAGACCCGTAAAACACGTGCCATCAATGTACCCCAGCCTGCCGATGGATATATGCCCCGTATCCAGTTTACCAACGACCCCGCCCAACTGGCGGTCATCACCCTAGACCGGCATCAGAGCGACCTGCGTCTCTATCTGGCCAATGCCTACAGCGGAGAGGCCAAACAGATTCTCGAGGACAAGAACGAATGTTATGTGGGTGAAGGCAATCTCGATTGTGTGCGTTTCCACGAAGGAGGCTTCACCATGGTGAGCGAAAAGGACGGATTCCGACACCTTTATTTATATAACAGCAACGGCACGCTCCAGCGGCAGATTACCAAAGGCCCGTGGGATGTGACGGATGTATATGGCTACGATGCCAAGACAGGCAATGCCTATATCCAATGTGCCTATCTGGGAGAGGGTGCCGAGCTGCCCAATCCGCTGGTGCGCGGCATCTATCGTGTCGATGCCAAGGGCGTGATGCATCCGCTCTTCAACGGCGGTAAGGACGGCAAGGGCTGTCGCGGAACGCATTCTGCCACTTTCTCACAGGGATTTGTCTATATGCAGCACCGATACAGCGATGCCAAGACCCCCACACGTACCACCCTTGAAACCGTGTCCAACCTGAAGACCGTGAAAGTGATGGAGGACAATGCACCGTTGTCCGCTGACCTTGCCGGCAGTTATTCTGTACGCGAGTTTTTCCAGTTTACCACCCCCCAGGGAGTGACTCTGAACGGATACATCCAAAAGCCGCGCAATTTCGATTCCACGAAGCGCTACCCACTCGTGATGGAACAGTACAGCGGACCGGGATCGCAGGAAGTGCTGGACGTGTGGACGATGGGCTGGGAACAGTATCTCGCCCAGGAAGGCTACGTGGTGGCCTGTGTCGACCCGCGCGGAACGGGAGCCCGAGGGGCTGCCTTCGAACGCCAGACCTATCGCCAACTGGGCGTGATGGAATCAGAGGATCTGCTTTCGGCCGGACGCTATATGGCCGGGCAGTCCTACGTCGATCCTGCACGGTTGGCTATTTGGGGATGGAGTTACGGCGGATATGCGACCCTGATGACCCTGTGCGGCGGCAACGATGTCTATCGCTGCGGTATGGCTGTAGCACCCGTGACGGACTGGAAATTCTATGATACCGTCTATTCCGAGCGTTATATGCGTACGCCTCAGGAGAATCACGACGGCTATGTGAAATCCTCGTTGCTGAACCGTTCGAAAGACCTCAAGGGCGAGGT
>CAJOOX010000171.1 GCA_905236195.1 uncultured Bacteroidales bacterium | reverse complement strand
AGCACGAAGGCAGACGCAGTTCGAAGCCGGCCTCGGCAAGAATCTTGTCGATGCCCTCGTCGATGATCTGCTGACGTACGAGCCAGGAGCCGGGAACGAGCCAGGCCACCACGTTGTCGGCCTTCCTGCGGCCCTTCACGACACTGGCAAAAGCGCGGAAGTCCTCGATACGGCCGTTGGTGCAGGCTCCGAGGAAGACATAATCCACAGGATGACCCTCCAGACGTTCGCCGGGCTTGAACTGCATGTAGTTGAGCATAGAGAGGAACTGGTCGCGGTCGGCCTCGGCAACCTCGTTGAGCTCGGGAATGCATTCATCGACCGCAATGCCGGCACCGGGATTGGTGCCGTAGGTGATGCGGGGTGTGATGTCCTCGGCACGGTAGGTCACCTCCTTGTCGAAGACAGCATCGTCGTCGGAACGCAGTTTCTTCCATTCTTCGACGGCCTTGTCCCAGTCGGCACCCTTGGGCGCATACTCGCGGCCTTTGAGGTAGGCGAAGGTGATTTCGTCGGGGGCGATGATGCCTGCACGCGAACCCATCTCGATCGACAGGTTGGAGAGTGTCAGACGGCCTTCCATCGACATGGAGCGGATGGCGCTGCCTGCATATTCAACTGCATAGCCCGTGGCGCCCGATGTGGTCATGCGGGCCATGATATAGAGAGCGACGTCTTTGGCGGTAGTGCCTGCGGGCAGGGTACCCTCGATGTTGATACGCATTGTCTTGGGTTTCTGCTGCAGGATACACTGGGAGGCGAGCACTTGGGCGACCTCGCTCGTGCCGATACCCATCGCAATGGCGCCTACGGCACCGTGGGTTGAGGTATGGGAGTCGCCGCACACGATGGTCATGCCGGGCAGCGAGAGAGCCTTCTCGGGACCCACGACGTGGATGATGCCGTTGTCCTTCGTTCCCATGGCGAAGTGTCTGATGCCGAACTCCTCGCAGTTGCGTTTCAGCGTTTCCACCTGCTTGCGGCCAATGGGGTCGTCGATGCGTTCCTGCTGGTCGCTCGGAGTATTGTGGTCGGGCATGGCCACGATGCGTTCTGGACGGAATGCCCTAATGCCTTTGTCGCGCAGGGTGTCAAATGCCTGGGGTGAGGTCACTTCGTGGGCATAAAGCCTGTCGATGTAAAGTTGGGTGGGTCCGTTTTCCACATTCTGCACAACGTGGGAATCCCAGATTTTGTCAAATAACGTATTCATATTTAAATTTAATGCTTGAATTTATTAATACAGTCGATGTATGCCTCGACCGAAGCCGAAACGATGTCGGTGTCGGCTCCGAAGCCGTAATAGACGTGTCCGTCGTATTCCACCTGCATGTGGACTTTGCCGACGTCATCCGAACCCTGTGTGATGGCCTGGATGGTGAATTCCTTGAGGGTCATTTGGCGCTGTACAATCTTCTTGAGCGCCTTGATGGCGGCATCGACGGGACCGTTGCCTGAAGCGGCGGCTTCGAAAATTTCACCGGCAATGTTGACCTTGAGGGCGGCAATGGGCTGGATGCCACGGCCGGAAGTAACCTGAAGGGCATCGAGTTTGATGTGGTGGGTCTCGCTCTGGTTGGCACCGGCCAGCATGAGTATATCATCGTCGTTGAGTTCCTTCTTCTTGTCGGCCAGGCGGAGGAAGGCCTCATAGATCTTATCGAGTTTCTCACCGTCGATTTCCTGGCCGAGCACAGAGAGTCGGTGTTTCAAAGCAGCGCGACCTGAGCGGGCGGTGAGGACGATGCTGTTTTCGTCGATACCCACATCCTTGGGGTTCATGATTTCGTAGGTCTGTACGTTCTTGAGCACGCCGTCCTGATGGATGCCCGAGCTGTGGGCGAAGGCGTTTTTGCCGACAACGGCCTTGTTGGGCTGAACGGGCATGTTCATGAGCGACGAAACCATGCGCGATGTCGGATAAATCTTGGTGGTGTTGATGTTGGTGATGACAGGCACCGTCTGGTGGCATTTGATGATCATTGCAATCTCTTCCATCGCCGTGTTGCCTGCGCGTTCGCCAATACCGTTGATAGTCACCTCCACCTGACGGGCGCCATTCATGACGCCGCTGATGGTGTTGGCTGTCGCCATACCGAGGTCGTTGTGGCAGTGGGTCGAGATGATGGCCTTGTCGATGTTGGAGACATGCTCCTTGAGATACTTAATCTTGGCGCCGTATTCCCAGGGCAGACAATAGCCTGTGGTGTCGGGGATGTTGACAACCGTTGCGCCGGCAGCGATAACTGCCTCGATGACTTGAGCGAGATATTCGTTCTCGGTGCGTCCTGCATCCTCGGCATAGAATTCAACGTCGTCAACGTACTTGCGGGCATACTTGACAGCAGCCACAGCACGCTCTATGATTTCCTCTCGGGTGCTGTTGAATTTGTATTTGATATGGGAATCGGATGTTCCGATGCCCGTGTGGATACGCTTGTGTTTGGCATATTTGAGTGCATCTGCAGCCACGTCGATGTCCTTCTGGACAGCACGCGTGAGGGCGCAGATGGTGGGCCAGGTAACGGCTTTGGAAATTTCCACTACAGAATTGAAGTCGCCGGGACTTGAAATCGGGAAACCGGCTTCAATCACATCGACACCCAACTGTTCAAGCGCCTTGGCTACCTGAATCTTTTCGACCGTATTGAGCTGGCAACCGGGAACCTGTTCGCCGTCTCGCAGCGTCGTGTCAAAGATATACAAACGATCTGTCATAATCTTTTTGTTGTTTTATATGTTGATGAATGTTTAATTCTGAATTATTTCAGCCGGCCTTCAATCGTATAGACGACCTGCAGTTGCTGGGCATTGTCGCCTCGCTTGAGTTTCATCGCCGAGGGCAGAATGTAGGTAGACGACGAGAGAATGGTACCGTAGGTCGAATTGGTGTTCAGTTCGACAGGCACCAGAGCCATCGGAACGGTGTAGTTTTCCGGCAGGCTCGTATTGTCCTCCTTGACCCAACCGTGTTTCTCGGCCAAACCGAGCACAAGGGAGTTGAGGTTGCCGAAATTATAATAATACACCTTTTCGTCCGTGGAATCGGCCACGTAGGAACCGACGGTCGTTGTTTCATAGTCAGGTGTTTTACTGTTCTCAAAGAAAGTGCCCAATTCGCTGTTTTCCACCATCAGCAGGGTGGGCGTGGGAGTGGCGTTCATCAGCACACCCTTGGGTTTGTAGCCCTGGAGATAGAAGTTGGCGGCATTGAGGAAGTAGCTTGAGTCGCTGACATCACGCAAGGGGTCGTTCATCATCGTCGAGATGATTTTGCCAACAGGGAAATCCACAATGGTGTAGTATCCTTCCGGCGACGACACGTAGGTCGTGTCCTTGTCGGCCAGACGTGTTGCTTTGTCGGGATCGTCGAAACTGTAACCGCTCATCTGGATCACATCGGGCGTCACGGCGATGTACTTGGTGTGCTTGGTGACGTATGTCGAGTCGGCCGAGTCGTCAAAGTTACGCAGCAGACTGCCGTCCTCGTCATATTTGTGGAAAGACGAATAGAAGAAATAGATGGCTGTGTAATAGACCTTGATCAGAGAACCGTCGCCGAAAGTGGGCTTGACGCAGATACCGGAAAGCAGGTTCTTGCGGAAGGCGGAAGAACTCTTGAACACATCCTGATAGTCGCCGTGGTGGGGATTATCCTCGTCGCGTGAGATGGCGGCTTCGACGGCAGCCCTGTAGAATTTGTCCTTGAGGGCATCGTTCAGTTTAATCTCGATGAAGGGCATGTAGGTCGAGAGACTGCGTACCGAGTCGCTGTTGGCGCGGTCGGCGCTTGTGTAGCCCTTGGATCCGAGAAAGTTTTCCTCGTCGGTGAACTTCGAGAAATCCGTGTTGCTGTAGAATTCCTTCTCTGACAGTGCTTCAAACTCCACATCGGGATCGAGACCCCAGACGCTTAGTTTCATCGGAGTCAGCGAGTCTCCGTAGTAGGTCTGATAATAGATGCGCAGAGTCATCGAGTCAAGCTGGTTGCCGCAAATCGAGTCCCAGGGAATGTATTTGAAGTCGTCCCATTTGTAACCCAGGGCCGCAGGAGCTGAGGTGCGCAGAAGGTCGAAAATGCAGGAATCCGCCGAATTGTAACCGTTAAGCGTAAACTCAGAGCTGGAGTAGAACTGGGCCAGATAGGAGGCCTCGATTTCGCCGAACTCGGGGTCGGACAGACGTCCGAGAAGCGGGTAACCGGTGCGTACATAGATGGAGTCGCGATAGGCTGAGCGACTCTCTACAGGGACCGTCACGGTCTTCATCACGATGCCGTCCGTTTCCGGCAACGTGGATGCGCCCACCTTTTCCATATTGTCCTCACAAGAGGTGAGCGCTACGAACAGAGCCCCAATCCATAACCAGAGGCTCCTGTCGAAAATTGTTTTCATTAAAAGGATATTACCTTGTTTTTGAGTTTGTTATTATTGTTCCGGTTGGGCAAACTGTTCGAAGAATTCGTGATATTTGTCAAGATTCAGTTCCGTATCTTTCGAGCAGTCCAATACCTTGAGCCCGTATTTTTCGGCCTGTGCCAGAAGGGCCGGGTCGATATTCGGGTCGGTGATAACGAGACCGTCTGAGTATTTGAGCGCCATACGTGTCACTTCCACGCAGCTCAGCTTCTTGTCGGCCCATTCCTTGAGATCGCTCTTTGTGATGCCGTCGCGTTGCACAAGGCGGGTGAAATTGGCAGCAATGGGCGTCTGGAACATATTATCGTAAGCAGCAAAGACCACTTTGGTTCTCTTGAAGCAGGCATCTTCGTTGAACGCACGCTTGATGTAGATGGGGGCTACTGACGTAAACCAGCCCTGGCAATACACCACATCGGGCGTCCAACGGAGTTTGCGAATCGTCTCAATGACGCCGCGTGCGAAGAACACCATGCGCTCACCGTTATCCTCATATTCATTGCCCTCGCCGTCGGCATACGACATTTTGCGCGAGGTGAAATAGTCATCGTTGTCGATGAAATAAACCTGCATGCGGGCAGGCTGTATCGATGCAACCTTGATAATCAGGGGATGGTCCGTATCATCAATGATGAGGTTCATGCCCGAGAGCCTGATCACCTCATGCAACTGGCAGCGACGTTCGCTCACCCGTCCGAAACGGGGCATGAATGTGCGTATTTCGTGCCCTTTTTCTTGCATCCCCTGAGCCAGCTGACGGCCTATTACGGCCATTCTGCCCTCAGGGATATAGGGAACGATGTCGGTGTTGATGAAAAGGATCTTGGTGCTCATATGTCTCGTTGTTTTATAGTTAAGGCCGAAGCCTATCGCTGTCGTGCTTTCTTCATGTCAGTCGGGGTTGACTGTCGGAAAAAAGAGCACTTTAAGCTCTGCAAAGATAGCAAAAAAAAATCATATATTTGCTATATTTCTGCCAAAATTGACACTTTTCGCCTCATTTTATGTCATTTTAGCACCTCTCCGCTACAATTTTAAACTTTTTATGGCGGAAACGGCGGCCTTAGGCCGGGGTGATTTCTCAAGGGAACGTCTTTTTTGATATCTTTGATTCCCCGGTTGGCGGCCAGCCACAGGCGGTGTCGGAATTTCGTGTTTTTTGAGTGATTTTTGACAAGAATCGGGCAATATTCCGAAAATTTTTCCAACCCACCCCTGAAAATTCCTGCAATTTCATTACTTTTTGCTATTTTTATCTTTCATTTTGTGACAGATTGCTTTTTAACATTTTTAAAACTGCATTTTTTTGGAAATTTCTTTGGCCAGTTTCGGGAAAACCCTTATCTTTGCAGCGGATTTTAAGGAAAAGACAAAAAGATTTCATAAGAATATACAAAATGCTGTAAAATCCACAAACAAACAATCAAAATGCTATCAAATGGTAACTGATGGCAAACAAATATCGAACAAGTTCTAAAATGAGTAACAATTTGAGATTCGAAGTGGTGCATGAGGCGTTCAAAAAGCACGCCGTTGATGTCGTTCCCCCGTCAGCCCGCCCTTCGGAGTTCTTTGGTGAATTGGTTTTCGATCGTGAAAAGATGTTCAAGTACCTCGACCGCAAGACCTACGATGCGTTGATTGACTGCATTGACAACGGAAAGCAAATGGACCGACAGATTGCCGACAAGGTCGCTGCGGGAATGAAGACCTGGGCCCTTGAGCATGGTGTAACCCATTGTTGCCACTGGTTTCAGCCCCTCACCGAAACAACCGCCCAGAAGCATGATTCATTTATGGAGTATGACTGGAAAGGCGGTATGATTGAGGAATTTGAAGGCAAGTCCCTCTTCCAGCAGGAACCTGATGCATCATCATTCCCTTCTGGCGGCATTCGTGCTACCTTCGAGGCACGCGGCTATACCGCGTGGGATCCCACATCGCCGGTCTTCATCTACGACGACTGTCTCTGCATTCCCACCATATTTATATCCTATACGGGCGAGGCGCTCGATTACAAGGCTCCTCTCAAGAAATCCATCAAGGTGGTTTCCGATGCTGCTCTGGCTATCTGCAAGATGTTCGACAAACGCGTCCGGAAGATTCAGTGTAATCTGGGCTGGGAACAGGAGTATTTCCTGGTGGATGACGGCCTCTATGCCGCACGTCCCGACCTGATAGCATGCGGACGTACCCTTCTGGGCCACGCTTCGGCCAAGAACCAGCAGATGGACGACCATTATTTCGGTCAGATTCCCACCCGCGTACAGGCCTTCATGAAAGATCTTGAGATTGAGGGACACCGTCTCGGCATCCCGATGAAGACTCGCCACAACGAGGTGGCTCCCAACCAGTTTGAGTGTGCTCCCATCTTCGGTGAATGCAATCTTGCCAACGACCAGAACATGCTGCTCATGGGCTTGATGAAACAGGTAGCCCGCCGTCATGGTTTCCGTGTATTGCTCCATGAGAAGCCTTTCGAGGGCATCAACGGTAGCGGCAAACACAATAACTGGTCGCTTTCCACCGATACGGGTGTCATTCTCCTGGCTCCCGGAAAAGACCCGATGTCGAACCTTCAGTTCATCACGTTCTTCGTGAACTCGCTGGTGGCTGTGAAGCGCCACGGATCCCTGCTGAAGGCATCCATCGCCTCGGCAACCAACGCTTACCGTCTGGGTGCCAACGAAGCCCCTCCGGCCATTATTTCGGCCTTCCTGGGCAAGACAATGACCGATGTGCTGCGTCAGCTTCTCAATGTTCCCAACGATACGGATATCGTCATTGCCGGCAAACACGCCTACAATACGGGTCTGGTAGAGATTCCAGAAATCTTCCTCGACAATACGGACCGCAACCGCACCTCTCCGTTTGCCTTCACAGGCAACCGTTTTGAGTTCCGTGCAGTCGGTTCCAAGGCCAACTGCGCCGGAGCAATGACCGTGCTCAATGCTGCTATGGCCGAGCAGCTCATCGACTTCAAGGCCGCTGTGGATGCCGAAATGGCAAAGGGTACCCCTATGAAGGAAGCCTTTATGGCAACCCTCAAACCCCTTATTGCAGAAATCATCGATACGGTTTGTTTCGATGGTAACGGCTATGCCAAAGCGTGGGAGGAAGAAGCCCGTCGCCGTGGTCTCGATGTCGAGCGCTGTGTGCCCAAGATGTTCCTCGAGAACACCAAACCAGAATCAGTAGCCCTCTATGAGAAACTCGGCATCTTCACGGCAGCCGAACTCCAGGCCCGCAACGAGGTGAAGTGGGAAACCTACTCCAAACTCGTGCAGATTGAAGCACGTACTCTTGGCGACCTTGCCATCAACCATATCATTCCTGCGGCAACCAACTATCAGTCGACATTGCTCCGCAACGTGACGATGCTCAAGAGTCTCTTCCCCAACGAGTGGGAAACGCTGGCTGCTCCCGAGATTGCGATTATCCGCAAGATTTCAGGCTACAATGCTGAGATCAAGGAGAAAGTCGATGTCATGGTGGCCAAGCGAAAGGTGGCCAACAAGATTGCCGACGACTACGAACATGCGATGGCATATTACGAGATTGCCGAGTTGCTCACCGGCATCCGCAAGCCTATCGACAAACTCGAGGAGATTGTGGACGATACCCTGTGGCCCATGCCCAAGTATCGCGAACTGCTCTGGATACGCTAAGTTCTCTCATCCATCACTTTATATATACGAAGCGGGAGGCCTGCTCTGAGGTCTCCCGCATTTTTATTGTGTTTATTTCTCGCGCATGAAGATATTGATTGGTGTACCAGTGAAATCCCAATGTTCGCGAATCTTGTTTTCCAGATAACGCCGGTAGGGTTCCTTGACCCATTGCGGCAGGTTGCAGAAGAACGCAAACGAGGGTATCTGGCTCTCTTTGAGCTGCGTGACATATTTGATTTTCACGAACTTGCCCTTGTTGGCCGGCGGCGGATAGGCCGCAATGGCTTCCTGCATGTATTCGTTGAGCTCCGAGGTCTTGAGCTGGCGGTGTCGGTTTTCATAGACGTGAGAGGCTTCCTCAATCACGCGGTAGATTCGCTGTTTCGTGATGGCTGAGGCAAACACGATGGGGAAGTCGCGGAAGGGAGCCAGGCGTTCGCGGATGGTCTGTTCCATATAGGCAATACTCTCCTTCGATTTGTCTTCCATGATGTCCCACTTGTTGACACACACTACCAGGCCCTTGCGGTTTTTCTCGATGAGCGAGAAGATGTTCAGATCCTGGGCCTCGATGCCTTTCGTTGCATCCAGCATCAGCACACAGACATCGCTGTTCTCAATGGCGCGGATGGCACGCAGTACCGAGTAGTATTCAATGTCCTCGGTCACCTTGTTTTTGCGGCGGATACCGGCGGTATCGACCAGATAGAAATCGAAGCCGAATTTATTATACTTCTGATAGATGGAGTCGCGTGTTGTACCCGCGATGTCTGTCACGATGTGGCGGTCTTCGCCCATGAAGGCATTCAGGATGGACGACTTGCCGGCATTCGGACGGCCCACGATGGCAAAACGGGGAATATCCTCGAGGTCTTCACTGTCATCCTTTGTAAATTTCCTGACCACTTCGTCGAGCAGGTCGCCCGTTCCCGATCCGTTTGCCGACGAGATAATCCAGGGGTCTCCCAACCCGAAACTGTAGAACTCGGCTGCATAGACATGCTGGTCGTAGTTGTCGGCTTTGTTGGCCACTACGAGCACGGGTTTCCGGGATTTACGGAGCATCTTGGCGATGCTGTCGTCCAGATCAGTGACACCGTTCATGATATCCACGACAAAGAGAATCACATCGGCCTCCTCTATGGCAATTTCCACCTGACGGTTGATTTCGGACTCAAAAATGTCGTCGCTGTTGACGACCCAGCCGCCTGTGTCCACCAGCGAGAACTCGCGTTCTCCCCAGATGACGTGTCCGTATTGGCGGTCGCGTGTTGTGCCTGCCTGGTCGCTTACGATTGCTGTGCGACTCTCTGTCAGGCGATTGAACAGTGTGGATTTGCCCACGTTAGGGCGTCCCACAATAGCTACTAAATTTCCCATAAATCTTTTTTTGTTTTTATTGTTTATACTCCGCCGGCATCGCCTTGACAATGCCGGCCAGAAATAACTTCAGCCTCACAAGACTCTTTCACAAGAGCTGGGAAGAGGTCTCCGAAGTTATTTCGGGCTGCAAAGATAGTTCAAATTTTTGACATGACCAAATTCCTGGTCAAAAAACTCACTTTTGGAGTCGTTTTCTGCCGTTTTGAATCACGATTCCACGGTAATCCGCACCTACACGCTGTCCCTGCAGATTGTAGGCCGGATGCTCTGCAGTACGTTGTTCGTCAGCGCTTCCTTCATCGCGTTCCACAACTGTGATTCCGTCCGGATCGGCAGCCGCCTTATACGTGTTGCCTTGGAAACGGTGCTGCATAGGACCATAGAAAAAGTAGAGGCTGACCATATAATAGGTGTCGGGCTTCATCGTACCGAGGCCGAAGGGTACATTGATGCTGCTGTCGGCAGGTACGGAAACATGGACGGTATAGGAACTGATGGAACTACCCGAGAAATGTCCTCCACCCATATCGTGCATCTCGAAGAGGTGTACGACAGCGGTTCCTGCAATCGCTTCCTCCGTGTTCTTGTTGGTCAGGGTGTAGTAGCCCGAGTAGGTATCTCCGGTGATGGTGCCCCATACTCCTGTGTTGGGCGTTGTGACGGAGAGGGCGGCGCTGAGGTCATTGCTCAAATCAATGGCTGACGGCTTGATTTCAATGGTATCGTGGGCCAGCACTTTGGTCACGTTGAATACGTCATATCCCCTCACATCAACCTCAAGAATCCGGAGCGGTACGGTACCGGTGGCAAGGGGGGTGTAGTAGAAGGTCTCTTCTGTCTGTTCGCCTGCGGCAAGTGCAAGCCCCGCGAATCCCACAGAACGGCCGGAGGCTTCAATAATCACGGTGCCGTGATAGTCGCTGTCGGTGTTGTTGCGGAGGGAGACCGTGAGGGCCATTTCCGAGTAGAGCGTATGTTCTCCCTTTTTCTCGAGCGATACCAGCGTGAGGTCGGGCGTGCCGGTATTGAGTTCGCCCCGATAGGTGTCGCTGT
>CAJOOX010000170.1 GCA_905236195.1 uncultured Bacteroidales bacterium | reverse complement strand
TAATAATAGTCGGTAACATCGAGCGACAGTGTGTCGGGATTGATGTCGTTGAGCCAGGTGACATGGTTGTATTGGTAATAGCAGTCGTATTTGTTGATGCCCTCTGCATTCAGGTATTTGTACTTGATCTCAATGTGGCTTTGACGAATGCGCGGTTCCCCATCCGGATTGTCGAAGTTGACGGAGATTTCAGCTTGGGCAAAATCGACCAGGAACTGGATGGACGCGGCATAGATATTACGGCCGTCAATGGAGGAGAGTACATAGCCTTCCTGGAGGGCATGATGACGGTGGCGCGGGTTGAATTTTATCCAGCAGCAGAGTTCTCCATATTGTTTGAGCGTGTCGGTCAGGGTAAATTCATACTCGGCCAGGCCGTCCCTGGAGAACGGCGGCACCAGCACATTGCGGTTGCCCATCGAGCGGGGACGGTCCACATTGTAGAGTGGAAGAACGGCTTGAAAAACTTCGCGAAGGTGGCTTTTGCTGTATCGTTGCGATCCGCGGAAGGCCTGTATCTCGGCCCGTAACTGATAAGGATAGCGGTAGGAAGCCTGGACGATACCCTCGAACACGGACTTCCGGTCGGAACATTCAAAAGGCATCAGATGTCGCATCAGACGGGACGGCAGCCCCTTGCGGGTACATTCGGATGTGCCGCGCACATAAATCCGGGCGGAAACCTCGGCGGGCTGTCGATAGCCCAAAGAGTCGAAACGGAGCGTGAGACTCTGAATCATCGTTTCGAGCAGCGTCGGCCGAGAAGGACGGGCATCCTCCTCGCGGGAGGAAGCCGACGCAAATGTCAGCAGGCTCAATATGATGATGAATAATCTACGCATCTCCGTTTCTGTATTTGCTTTCTCCTTCGTCGTCGAGAATGGAAAGGTAACTCATGTACCGCGACTGGGCGATCTGGTGTCGGTCGAGGGCCTGGCGCACGGCGCAGCCGGGCTCGTGGGTATGGGTGCAGTTGTTGAAGCGGCACTCCTTGGCAAATTTGAAAATCTCCGGGAAATAATGGGAGGTTTCCTCGCGCGAGAATTCTATGGTTCCGAACCCCTTGATGCCGGGAGTGTCGATGATATAGCCGCAGTTGTCGGGCAGGGCGTACATCTCAGAGAAGGTTGTGGTATGCATTCCCTGGTCGTGGCTTTCGCTGATTGCCTCCGTGCGGATGTTCCGGTCGGGGAGGAGGGCATTGATGAGCGAACTTTTGCCCACGCCGCTGTGTCCTGAGAACAGGGTTATCCGGTTCTGCAGTTCCTGCCTGAGCTCCTGAATGCCTTCTCCGGAGTGGACCGAGATGAGCCGGACGGGATACCCGATGTATCGGTAGAGGTATGCCAGACCGTCGGCATATTTGCGTTCGTCGGCGTTGTAAAGGTCGGTTTTGTTAATCAGGATGGTAGCAGGAACGCGGTAGGCTTCAGCGGTAGCCAGAAAACGGTCGATGAATGTCGTGGATGTTTCGGGATGGGCTACAGTCACGATAAGGAATACCTGGTCGAGGTTGGCAGCCAGGATGTGGGCTTGTTTCGAGAGATTGGAAGCCTTGCGGATAATGTAGTTTTTCCTTTGGGATATGGCCGTGATAAAAGCCACACCCTCGCGGTTCACCTCAAAACTCACCCTGTCGCCCACAGCGACGGGATTGGTCGTCCGGATTCCCTTGAGGCGGAAGTTGCCTTTTACCTTACAGGGAATGTCATTGAATGTTGTACACCCCGACTCTTCAGAATCGGGGCGCACGATATACCATGAACCGGTGTTGCGAATGACCAGACCTGTCATCAGACCATCATAATCTCTTTCTCCTTGTCGGCGTAGAGGGCATCGACAGCCTTTATCTGGCGGTCGTGAATCTTCTGGAGTTCGGCTTCTGCGTCCTTCTCCACGTCTTCGGAAAGACCGTCTTTGATGGCTTTCTTCAACTGGTCGTTCACGTCACGGCGTACGTTTCGGATGCTTACCTTGGCGTTCTCGGCTTCGCCTTTGCTCTGCTTGGCGAGGGCTTTGCGGCGGTCCTCCGTCATGGGAGGGATGCCGAGACGGATAACCTCGCCGTTGTTTTCGGGAGTAATGCCGAGCGAGGAGTCTATGATGGCTTTTTCGATATCCTTGAGCATGGATTTTTCCCAGGGAGCGATAACGATGCTCTTGGCGTCGGGCGTCGAGCAGTTGGCCACCTGAGAGAGTTCCATAGAGGAACCGTAGTAATCAACACGGATACCATCGAGAAGTCTGACGGAAGCACGTCCTGCGCGGATGTGAGCGAAGGTCTCTTCGAGATGGGCTACAGCGCCTTGCATCTTAGCTTCGGCGTCTTTCAAAGTTTTCTTAACGTCAATCATATTATTTTTCGTAAACTAAAGTACCGATATTTTCGCCTGTAATGAGTTTGAGGAGGTTGCCTTCCTTGTCCATATTGAAGACGATGATGGGGAGGTGGTTGTCGCGGCACAGCGTGGTGGCGGTGAGGTCCATGATCTTCAGTCCCCGGTCGTAGATTTCGTCGTAGGTGATGCGGTCGAATTTCTTCGCATTGGGATCTTTCTCGGGATCGGCGGTATAGATGCCGTCCACACGTGTTCCCTTGAGCATGACATCAGCTTCGATTTCGATGCCGCGCAGAGCCGAGCCTGTATCTGTTGTGAAATAGGGGCAGCCTGTTCCTCCGGCGAGAATGGCAATTTCGCCGTTCTGCATAGCTTCGATGGCCTTCCATTTGGAGTACTGTTCGCCGATGGGGAACATATTGACGGCTGTGAGCACACGGGCCTTCTGTCCTGCCGAAGAGAGAGCCGACGAGAGGGCGAGAGCGTTGATGGTCGTGGCAAGCATGCCCATCTGGTCGCCCTTCACGCGGTCGAACCCTTTACCGGCACCGCTCAGTCCGCGGAAGATGTTGCCGCCGCCGATGACGATTCCAATTTCCACCCCCAGGGCAGCGATATCCTTAATTTGACGGGCATAGGCAGCAAGACGGTTCTCGTCGATGCCGTACTGTTGCTCACCCATGAGCGATTCGCCGCTCAACTTAAGCAAAATTCTTTTATACATAATTAAAGTCTTATTTCGGGTGCAAATTTAAGAAAAAAAAATGAAATTACAAAACAAAAGGAGAGAAATCTTGTGATTTCCCTCCTAATTTATTGAATAGGGTGCTATTTATCGTTTAGCAGAGTAGCTAATCTTCAAGCACTGTGCTTTACGAAGCTCGGTCTTGAGTTCGGTGACAATACCCATCTTTGTCTCGCGGTCGATTTTCATCGATACCTGCATCTTGGGCTGGTCAACCTCCTTCATCGACTGACGCTGCTGAGTCATCTTAGGAACGACATTCTCGAGGTCGAGGAAGTCGTCGTTGAACTGAATCAAGCTCTCGCGTCCGTACTTCTTGTCTTTGGGCTTACCTACGAGGATGGTGGTGACGAGAGATTTGTTCTCCAGTTTAACCACCTGGTCGGCACGGGGTGTATTGACATACACCTTCGGATTGTCCTCACGCATGTGGGTAATGCACATGAAGAAGAACAGCAGTGAGAATACCAAGTCGGGGAGTGACGAGGTGTTCAATTCGGGCATTTCTTTCTTTTGTCCGCCATTAAATTTTCCCATAGTCTTATACTCCTTATTGATATTTAGCGTTAGCTTCTGAAATGTTCATAGGATAGTAGTCCTTGAGGGCTTGCATTTCCTCTTTGGTCAGGACTTCTTCGTCGTAGTCTTTGTTGAATTTGCTCTTGGCCAGTTCCTGACGGAGTTCGTTGTAGGCGGCAACCAGCTCGTTCTGTACAGCAATGTACTTTTCGTAGCTTGTGCCGTAGTCGCTCTGCAGGGAGATGACATGGTTCTTGGGAATCATCGTATTAGTTCCGAAGAACTGAGCAAGTTCGGGACTCTTTTCGGGATCGACGGCTTTCATTTCGGGACCACGTTCGCCGGAGAACTCACCCTGAGCGGTAATGAAGTTCTTGGCTTTTTCGCGAAGCTGCGACACGTCTGCAACCTGATCGCCGATCATCAACTCGTTGTTGGCGTTGACGAGGACGTTGAGAATGTTGCGCTTCTTGATATCCTGGTTGGTCTGTTCCTCCGTCCAGCGGGGGAGAAGGCGCGTCAAACCTTCATCAGTATCCATTGACGTAACCACGAGGAAGAAGATAAGCAGCGTGAAGGCGAGGTCGGCGCTTGAAGAAGCGTTCATGCCCGGCACTTTTCTTTTCTTTTTTCCCATAGTTAAGTCTTATTTTTTGATGAGGTTCTTTACACCGAAGCCGATGATGAGGACGAAAGTGACGACAACAAGGGCGTAGATAGAATACAGCCACATGTCGATCATTTTCATTTCCGAAGCATCGTAGTGAATGTTTTCACCGCTGACAATCTTGTTATACTCGGTAGCGGGGCTGACGAAATAGCAAACCGCGAAGAGGATAACGAAAGCAGCGATTGTAATCAGGCCCTGGGTGGTACCCTTGGCGTCACGCTGGAAGCCGAGAAGAACCGACTTGATAGCGAAGACGATGAGGAGAAGGATGCCAAGACCAACCACAACATATACCCAATAGAGATAAGGGTCAAGAATGGCCGATGTCTCAGTGGTTCCCTGTGTTGAAAGTGCATACTCAGCCTGAGGTCCTGCAAAGAAGACAACGAAGAGGACGAGTGTGACTGCAAAGAGAACCCAAAGAGCAATGGTGGAAAGAGTGATTTTCTTTTTCTGCATAATAGGGTTTCTTTGTTATAGGGTAAATGAGTGGGGATTATTTGCTCTTGTAGCGGATGATGCTGTCCTCGAGGTCGATAGAAGCTTCCTCCATATCGCTCACGATGCCTTCAACCTTAGCCAAGAGGTAGTTGTAGAAGATCTGGAGAAGGATGGCTACGATGATACCACCGATAGTTGTGATAAGGGCCACCTTCATACCTGCAGCAACGACTGTAGGAGAAATATCACCTGCCTTAACGATGTCATCGAAGGCCTGTACCATACCTACGGCTGTACCAAGGAATCCGAGAGAAGGAGCAGCTGCGATGAAGAGGGTAATCCAGGAGAGGTTGGTCTCGAGGGCGGAAGACTTCAGCGAACCGTAAGAAGCGATAGCCTTGTCGATAGCATCGAGATCCTGGCCGTCCTTTGTACGGATGAGAGCCTGAGCGAATACTTCGGCGATGGGGCCGCGGGTCTTCTTGGAGATTTCGAGAGCCTCGTCGATGTTGCCCTGCTCAACGGCAGAAGTAACCTCTTCTACGAGCTTCTTTGTGTTAACCTCAGCGAGGTTCAGGTAGATGATACGCTCGATAACGAATGCCATACCCAGAGCGAGGGCCAATGCGATGAGGGCCATGAAGCCGGGACCACCGTCGATGAAGTAAGTTTTGAGGACGTGGTGGAAGCTTGTGCTTTCTTCCTCAACCTCCTGTGCAAATACAGGTGCTGCCAATGCAATAGCTGACAGCGTCATGAAAAATTTTTTCATTGAGTTGTTTTGTTAATTTGTTAATAAATAAAAAGGGTTAATAAATCATGCCGCAAAGTTACGTTTTTTTTTTGACAATGATATGTTCAGATGTCAAAAAACGCTGTTTTTAACATCTTTTAATTCCCAACGGAACAATTTTGCCGCATTTTGCGTTGTAACTTGTGCTATTTTGTCGTGGCTGACGCCTAAGATTGCGGCCAGGGCATCAGCGGTCAGGGCTGTATAGGACGGCTCGTTTCTGTGTCCGCGATGGGGTATGGGCGCAAGGTAGGGCGAGTCGGTTTCAAGCACGATGCGGTCGAGTCCGACGTGCCGGGCCACGTCGGGCACCAGGCTCTTTTTGTAGGTCAGCGTGCCGCCGATACCGAACAGAAAGTCACCCCAGCGCAGGGCTTCGTCTGCCTCGTCGCACGTACCGCTGTAGCAATGGAGGATACCCCGCAGACGGCGGCCCCTCTCTTCGCTATACCTTTTAAAATAAGGGAGCATGTCCAATAGCTGGGGCATGGCATCGCGCACATGCAGCAGAACGGGGAGGTCTTCGTCAATGGCGAGCTGCCATTGCAAGGTAAGCACACGTTTCTGTTCGTCAAGCCGCGTTTTGTCCCAATGCAGGTCGATTCCGATTTCACCGATTGCAGCCCAGTCGTTGTGGCAGGCATAAGCTTTTCGGATGGTTTCGAACTGGGCCTCCACATCGGCGGCCATGTTTTCGGGATGGATGCCAATGGTAGGGAAGGCGAAGCCGGGGTGACTTTCGCAGAAATTCCGGATGGGTGAGATCTCAGTTTCGTCGCAACAGGCCACTACGATGCGACTGACACCTGCCCTTAAACAGCGTTCGACGCAGCTTTCACGGTCTGCGTCGAACGGTTTGTCGGTCAGGTGACAATGTGTGTCAACCAGCATTGTTATTCGTCCTCAGGAGAGGTGCGGTGCTTGTCCCCGAGGTTGATGACGGGCTTTACAGATGGAGCGGGAGCTGCGGCGGCGGGAGTCTTGCTGCCGGCGGGGTAGCTGTAGGTGGTCTTGTCCATGTGCATACCCTTGTTGGTCTGGATGGCTGAGATGAACTGGGCCTCTTTCAGACGGCCGGCCTCATCGTAAGTGTATATCTTGTTGTCCTGGGCGTTCCAGGTTTTGTCGTGCCAGTATTGTGTGGCCTCGCCGGTGAGCTGACCCTTGTCGTTGTACTCCTTGATGTACAGGCGCGAATTGACGACTTCACGCTTCGTGGTATTCTTGTGACGCATCACGGTCTCCTCTGCCACCTGGCCTGCGGCATTGTAGGTGTAGAGGGTCTTGGAGTCATGTTTCAGTTTGCCCTTCTTGATGTCGTAGAAGTAGAAGTCGAGCTGTTCGAGCTGGTTCTGGCCGTTCCACTTGTAGGTGTACCAGCAGGAGTTTCTGCGGTCGCCGCTGTCGCTGATATAGTCCTTGCGTTCGGCTACGCGGCCCTGTTCGTCGTAGATGTAAGTCCATTCGTAACCGGGGTTCCAGCGCAGGTTGGCATAGGTGCTCTCCTTGATGGCGGTCACATTGCCGTTGGCGTCATAAGTATAGGCATACTTCACAGAGGGTTCCACCTTGTTGCGTTCGCTGTCCCATACGGACTGCACTTCTTCGGTCAGATTGCCGTTGGCGTCGTAGGTGAAAACGTCAGTACCGACGATCTTGTCGCCCTCGAGATCCTTGCCATAGACGGGCTGACCGTTTTTGTAGATGATCTGGCCGATCTTCAGGCATTTGCCGTCCTTCATTTCGAATTTGTCAACGAGGGCGAGTTTGCCGTCGGCGCCGTAGCCCTGTACGTCAACATAGATTTTGTTGTTGGCATTGCCCAGATAACCCACTTCGAAAGTCATCGTGTCGGCCCATACCACTGCATCAGGAGCAGGCTCGGTAGCCTCGGCCTTCTCACTGCCGCCACCACAGCTGTAGGTGGCAAAAAGGGTAGCGCAGAATGCGCTTGCGAAAAGAATCTTTTTCATCTTGGAAAATTATTTGTTTTTAAGCTTATAATTGGTTGCTGACAGATTAGTGCAGATATTCGAGTTTTACGACGATTTTCCGCACCGTTTCAGGCCGGTTTCCAATCTGACACGGACGATGGATATCTCCGGGGAAGAAGAGAAAAAACTTGCCGGGCACGGAGCTGGCCTGATAGTAGTTGTCCTTTTCGGGTTCGCGCAGGCGGAAGTTCTGCACATCCTTCTTGGCGTTGTAGTCGTTGGTGGGAATGAGCAGGGCTGTGTCGCGCACCATGCCGTAGCGTTCAGCACCCGTCACATCCCATTGCAGGTCGATGTGTTCGCGGTGTTGCTCGAACTTGCATTTATCCAGCGGACGGAGTTCCAGGTCCTGGATGTGGGCAGTAGCGTGGCTCCAGGTCATCACATTCTTCTGCGCCGGCAGGCTGGTGGCTTTGGGATGAATTTCGGCCAGCCAGGCGAAGATGCTGTCGTACATGGCGGGCGCCTTCTGGTACTGGTCATAGAATGTGGCCACATCCATGGCATCATAGCCGTCAACGGGGAATCCCTGTTGCCAGCTTTTGCTTTCATACCACGTATAGGCCTTCGATGCGGCATTCTTCTGTGTGCCGCACGAAACGAGGGCCAGGGCAGCGACCCCGATCAGGGTCAGAACTGAAAGATTTTTCATTCTGTAAACGGTTTATTCGGGTGCAAAGATAAGGAATATTTTCCGAAACGCGAAAATTTTTGGCAAAAAACTTGCATCTGTCCGAAAAATTTCGTATCTTTGCCGCAACTTTTGGCCTTCGGAGTCAACTTCGGGCATATATTTGACACTACTTCTTTAATAGTTTACTTATGATCATCAAACAACTCAGCATCAAGCTACAGGATCAGACGGGAGCAACGTGGCAGGTTTTCCAACTCCTGGCCAATGCCGGCGTCAACATTCTGTCCTACAGTATCAACGACTATCACGGACACGGAATTCTGCGTCTCATCGTTGACGATGTCCATTTGGCTCAAGAGGCTTTTGCAGCAGCCGGCCTTCAGGTTGAACTCACCGACGTCTATTGTCTCAACGTACCCAACGAACGCGGTTCGATGAGCAAGGTACTGCGCTGGCTCAACGACAACAGTGTAAATCTCGATTTCCTCTATGCTTTCCAGTATAAAGGCCTCTCGCAGGCGATAATGCGTGCGGCCGATATGGAGCGTCTCACTACTGTGATGCACCGTTACGAACTCAACGAACTTAATTCCAACGCAGGCCTATGACAATTCAGTGGAGCGGTATTCTCATAGCAGTTTCAACATTCCTGACCATCGGAATGTTTCATCCTATCGTCATTAAAGCCGAATATTATTTCGGCGTGCGATGTTGGTGGTGGTTCCTTGTCGCAGGTCTTCTGTTTCTGGTGTGCAGCCTATATGTCGAGTCAATCATCGGCAGCGCCGTTCTCGGTGTTGTCGGCTGTTCCTGTCTGTGGAGCATCCTTGAAATCTTCCAGCAACGAGAACGTGTCCGCAAGGGATGGTTCCCCAAGAACCCCAAACGCAACGATTATTGAACGAGTGGGGGAAAAATGTTGCGGAGAGGACGAGATATTGTACGCATGCTTTGTGGAATGAAAGCACGGCACTAAAGTAAATGAGAATTGCAATCGGGAGTTGCTTTTTTCATGGGAAAAGGAGAAGAAAAGGGGACGAAAAACATAAAAACTGCCTTAAAATATCAGAAAGTTTGTGAAAACGTTGTCTATATTCCAAAAAAACACTATCTTTGCACCTGATATAATTTGAATCTACAGGTATGCGCAAGCATCTCTCTATATATGCGGCAATGGTGTTGCTGGTAATGTACTTGGCTACAGCTCTGACGGAGGCACACCCTCTGCAGGACTCGGTAGGTCAGGCGTTGCCGCTTGTGCCTGTTGAGACACTCTCGCCGGAGAGCCTGCGTGCTGCCGTTGCCGAAGCCGACACGCTTCAGAGTGCGGCATCCCATGCCGACACGCTGCGAAACGCAACCCTGGCGGCCGACTCGACCGTTCAGGATTCGCTCCAGACGGAACCTGTGGCCAGCCGCAACAAATCGGGACTGGATGCCACCGTGAACTATAAGGCTACGGACTCGCTGGTGTTCGAAATGGGCAATATCGCCCATCTGTACGGCTCGTCGGAGGTGACCTACAACGACATCAACCTCACGGCAGAACAAATCAACATGTCGCTGGACTCGAGCATCGTGCATGCCGTGGGCACGAAAGACACCACGACCGGCAAATGGAAGGGCGCCCCGGTGTTCAAGGACAACAGCGGCGAATATGAGACGAAGCAGATTTCCTATAACTTCAAGACGGCCAAGG